>NZ_JBYIQP010000090.1:0-27709 GCF_057707665.1 Actinacidiphila sp. bgisy167
TGTTCGCTGTCGTCGTCATGCTGCTGGTCATCACATTGGTGACCTTCGGGATCTTCTTCCTGATCCCCAAATGGGTCGGTGTCGACCCCGCCACCTACTTCATCGGGAAGCAGGCGGACCCGGCCTCCCTTGAGGGCATTCGGAAGAAGATGGGGCTCGACGACCCCGTCCTCGTGCAGTTCGGCAAGTTCCTGTGGGGGCTGTTCGCCGGGCGTGACTACGCCAACGGCGCGGACGTCACCCATTGCCCCGCCCCCTGCTTCGGCTACTCCTTCCGCAACGAGCAGGCGATCTGGCCGGTCCTGACCGACCGTCTGCCGGTGACCCTGCAGCTGGCCGCCGGCGCCTGCGTCATCTGGGTCATCGTCGGTGTCGGCACCGGTGTCGTCTCCGCCCTCAAGCGCGGCTCCGCGCTCGACCGCTCGCTGATGACGGTCGCGCTCGCGGGCGTCTCGCTTCCCATCTACTTCACCGGCATGATCGCCCTGGCGGTGGTCGTCTACGGGCTCGGATGGATCGACGGCCAGTACGTGCCGTTCGGCGATTCGCCATCCGGGTGGTTCGGCGGCATGCTGCTGCCCTGGGTCACCCTCGCCTTCCTCTACGCCGCCATGTACGCCCGGATGACCCGGGCCACCATGCTGGAGATCATGGGCGAGGACTACATCCGCACCGCCCGTGCCAAGGGCCTGCGCGAGCCGGTCGTCATCGGCAAGCACGCCATGCGCTCGACCATGACCCCGGTGCTGACCATCCTCGGCATGGACCTCGGCGCCCTCGTCGGCGGCGCGATCCTCACCGAGACGACGTTCAGCCTGCCCGGCATCGGCCAGGCGGCGGTGAAGGCGATCTCGGACAAGGACTTCCCCCTCATCCTCGGCGTCACGCTGATCGCGGCCGTCGCCGTGGTGGTGGCGAACCTCCTCGTAGACCTGCTGTACGCCGTCGTCGACCCGCGCGTGAGGCTGTCATGACCGACCTCCCCCTCCAGAAGTCCGGTACCGGGGCGGATGCCGCGCCGAACGAGCCGGTGGCCGGGAAGGCGCGGCCCACGTCGTTCCTGGAGGTCCGCGACCTCAAGGTGCACTTCCCGACCGATGACGGCCTGGTGAAGTCCGTCGACGGCCTCTCCTTCCAGTTGGAGAAGGGCAAGACCCTCGGCATCGTCGGCGAGTCCGGCTCCGGCAAGTCCGTCACCTCGCTGGCCGTCATGGGCCTGCACCGGGCCGGCCAGTACGGCCGCAGCAAGGCCCGGATGTCCGGCGAGATCTGGCTCGACGGCAAGGAACTGATCTCGGCCGACCCGGACGAGGTCCGTCGGCTTCGCGGCAAGGACGTCGCGATGATCTTCCAGGACCCGCTGTCGGCGATGCACCCCTACTTCACCGTCGGCGCGCAGATCGTCGAGGCGTACCGGGTGCACCACGACGTGACCAAGGCCGTCGCCCGCAAGCGCGCCATCGAGATGCTCGACCGCGTCGGCATCCCTCAGCCCGACAAGCGCGTCGACGACTACCCGCACCAGTTCTCGGGCGGCATGCGGCAACGTGCGATGATCGCCATGGCGCTGTCGAACAACCCCGACCTGCTCATCGCGGACGAGCCGACCACCGCGCTCGACGTGACCGTGCAGGCGCAGATCCTGGACCTCATCCGGGACCTGCAGAAGGAGTTCGGCTCCGCGGTCATCATCATCACCCACGACCTCGGCGTCGTCGCTGAGCTCGCGGACGACATCCTGGTGATGTACGGCGGACGCTGTGTGGAGCGCGGGCCGGCCGACAAGGTCTTCTACGAGCCGCAGCACCCCTACACCTGGGGCCTCCTGGGTTCGATGCCGCGCATCGACCGCGAGCGCACGGAACGCCTGGTGCCGGTCAAGGGATCGCCGCCGAGCCTCATCAACGTGCCCCCGGGGTGCGCCTTCCACCCCCGCTGTCCGTACGCGGAGCTCACCGACGGCGCCAGCAGCACGGTCGTGCCCGAGCTGACGGACGCCGGCGGTGGCCACTTCGCGGCGTGCCACCTGCGCACCACGGAACGGGAGCGCATCTGGACCGAAGAGATTGCGCCCAAGCTGTGAAGGACCAGGCTGTGCCCAATAACAATGTCTCGATCCCCCAGCAGGCTGCGGCGCGGAGCGTGCCGACGGCAGGCGGGGAGCCCCTGCTCAAGGTCAGCGGCCTGGTCAAGCACTTCCCCATCAGGAAGGGGCTGCTCAAGCGCCAGGTCGGCGCGGTCAAGGCCGTCGACGGCATCGACTTCCACGTCAACCCCGGGGAGACCCTCGGTGTGGTCGGCGAGTCCGGTTGCGGCAAGTCCACCATGGGCCGGCTGATCACCCGGCTGCTCGAACCGACCGGCGGCACGATCGAGTTCGAGGGCCGCGACATCACGCACCTGGGCACCGGGGGCATGCGCCCGCTCCGCCGCGACGTGCAGATGATCTTCCAGGACCCGTACTCCTCCCTCAACCCGCGGCACACCGTCGGCACCATCGTCGGCGCGCCGTTCCGGCTGCAGAAGGTGCAGACGGAGAGCGGGGTGAAGAAGGAGGTGCAGGACCTCCTGGAGCTGGTCGGCCTCAACCCCGAGCACTACAACCGCTACCCGCACGAGTTCTCCGGCGGCCAGCGGCAGCGCATCGGCATCGCCCGCGCGCTGGCGCTCAAGCCCAAGCTCGTGGTCGCGGACGAGCCGGTGTCGGCGCTCGACGTCTCCATCCAGGCGCAGGTCGTCAACCTCCTGGACGACCTGCAGCGCGAGCTCGGCCTGACCTACGTGATCATCGCGCACGACCTGTCGGTCATCCGGCACGTGTCGGACCGCATCGCGGTGATGTACCTCGGCAAGATCGTGGAGGTCGCGGACCGCGAGTCCCTCTACACCAAGCCGATGCACCCCTACACCAACGCGCTGCTGTCCGCGGTGCCGGTGCCGGACCCGAAGCGGCGCGCCAAGCGCGAGCGGATCCTGCTGACCGGCGACGTGCCGTCGCCGATCGCCCCGCCGCCCGGCTGCCGCTTCCACACCCGCTGCTGGAAGGCGACGGAGGTCTGCAAGACCACCGAGCCCCCGTTGGTCGCCCTGGCCACCGGGCACGAGGTGGCCTGCCACCACCCGGAGAACACCGGTGACTCCGGTGGCTCCGGTGACGCGGGCGGCTCCGGCGCCTCCGGCGGCGGCACGGCCGGGAAGAGCACCGAGAAGGCGTGATCCGGCCTCCCGCACAATGGGACCGGTGCAAGCCGAACTGTTCAGCCACTCCGTCCAGCACGTGCTCGACCTCGTCGGGATCTTCGTCTTCGCGATCTCCGGCGCGCTGCTCGCCGTACGCAAGAACTACGACGTCTTCGGCATGGCGGTGCTCGCCGAGGTCACCGCGCTGGGCGGAGGGCTGTTCAGGGACCTGATCATCGGGGCGGTGCCGCCCGCCGCCTTCACCGACCTCGGGTCCTTCCTCACTCCGCTCGTCGCGACCGCCGCGGTGTTCTTCCTGCACCCCCAGGTCGAGCGGATCAACACCACCATCAGCGTCTTCGACGCTGCGGGCCTCGGGCTGTTCTGCGTCGCCGGGACCACCAAGGCGTACGGTTACGGCCTCAGCCTCACCGCGTCGGCCACCCTGGGGCTCGCCACCGCTGTCGGCGGCGGCGTGCTGCGCGACCTGCTCGGCAACGAGGTCCCCTCCCTGCTGCGCTGGGACCGCGACCTGTACGCGGTGCCGGCCATCGTGGGGGCCGCCGTGGTGGCGGTGCTCATCAAGTTCGACGCCCTGACCCCGGGCACGGGGGTTCTCGCCGTCGTCAGCGCCTTCACCCTCAGGCTGCTGGCCATGCGCTACCACTGGCGCGCGCCCCGCGCCTGGCACCGGCGGACCACCGCGGCGGACGATCTCCACACCTGAGCCCCGGCGTACGGGACACGGTCGGCGCGGGTGTCCGCCGGGCGGCCGGAGTGGGGGGCTGCCGAAACCCTCCCGCGGTTTGTGCCCGGGGGGAGGCCGCAAGTCCGTGCCGCCGGCGGCTGCCGGCCCATGGGACCGCGCGGCCCGGCAGCAGGTGCCCCGCACGGTGGCTCCGGGCCGGGCACCGGTCCGCGGGCGCGCCGCCGCCGCCGTAGAATCACGCTCATCATGGCCTACCTCGACCACGCCGCCACGACCCCGATGCTGCCGGAGGCCGTCGAGGCGATGACCGCGCAGCTCGCCGTCACGGGCAACGCATCCTCCCTTCACGCGTCCGGCCGCCGGGCCCGACGCACGGTGGAGGAGTCCCGCGAGTCCCTGGCAGCCGCGCTCGGCGCCCGCCCCAGCGAGATCGTCTTCACCGCGGGCGGCACCGAGGCCGACAACCTCGCGGTCAAGGGTCTGTACTGGGCCCGCCGGGCCGCCGATCCCCGGCGCACCCGGGTCCTCGCCAGCCCCGTCGAGCACCACGCCGTCCTCGACGCCGTCGACTGGCTCGCCGCACACGAGGGCGCCCGAGTCGAATGGCTCCCGGTCGACGGCTACGGCCGCGTCCACCCCGAGGCCCTGCGCGAGGCCATCGCGCGCGACCCCGGCGATGTGGCGCTCGCCACGGTGATGTGGGCCAACAACGAGGTCGGCACGGTCTTCCCCGTCGCGGCGCTCAGCGAGGTGGCCCGGGAGTTCGGGGTGCCGCTGCACTCCGACGCCGTCCAGGCCTTCGGCCAGGTCGAGGTCGACTTCGCGGCGTCCGGGCTGGACGCGATGACCGTCACCGGCCACAAGGTCGGCGGCCCGTACGGGGTCGGCGCGCTGGTGCTCCGGCGCGAGGTGGGGCCGGTCCCCGTCCTCCACGGCGGCGGCCAGGAGCGCGGCGTACGGTCCGGCACGCTGGACGTCCCCGCGGTCGCGGCGTTCGCCGTCGCCGGGACGCTGGCCGCCGAGCGGCACGAGGACTTCGCACGGGAGGTCGGCGCCCTGCGCGACGACCTGGTCGCGCGGGTCCGCGAGGCCGTCCCCGAGGCCATCCTCAACGGCGACCCCACCCCCGAGGGCCGCCTGCCCGCCAGCGCGCACTTCTCCTTCCCCGGGTGCGAGGGGGACTCCCTGCTGATGCTGCTCGACGCCCAGGGCATCGAGTGCTCCACCGGTTCGGCGTGCACGGCCGGCGTCCCGCAGCCCAGCCACGTCCTCCTCGCGATGGGCGCCGATCCCGACCTCGCGCGGGGCTCGCTGCGGTTCTCCCTCGGGCACACCTCGACGCCGCAGGACGTCGAGGTCCTCGGCAAGGCCATCGGCCCCGCCGTGGCCCGCGCCCGCAGCGCGGGCCTGATGTAGCCCCCGCGGCGGGGACTGCGGGGCGCGGTACCCGGTTCGAGGGCGGCGCGTGCCCCGTTGCGCTGCCGGCGGTGCGGTGCGCCTCGCGGCCTCCAGTGCCCTGCGTCCGGCGGAACCCGCCACACGACACGCGAGCGTGGAACGCTCACTCGGCTGACCCCCGGCGGGCGCGGTGGGCCCGCGGTTCTCGATCCCGGCGAGGACCTGGAGCCGGTACGCCGCCGCGTCGGCCGCGGAACGCCCACAGCCCGTCTTGCGTGGGCGGTGGCGGTGCGAGGGCGGCGTGCGCGCCGTCGCGCCCGCGCCGGGCTTCTTCCGGCCGCCCACCCGTGCGGCACCGTCGGTTTCCGGCGCGTCGGCGGCTTGCGGCGGCGTGCCGCCGCTCCTCCGCGCCGTGCCGCCGCTCCTCCGCGCCGTGCCGACGGTGACGGGCGGGTGCGGGGGAGGCAGCCCGTGGGAGGCGCAACGCACCCGCCCTGGCTGCCCGCAAGGGCCCACGCGCCGCACCGCCCCGCGACGCCCCGCCGGAGCGCCGTACCCTAGGAGGCGCTATGACTGACTTCCCCGGTGCACCCACAGGCCCTGGCGACGGCCGTCGCCTCCGCGTGCTCGCCGCGATGAGCGGTGGCGTCGACTCGGCCGTGGCGGCCGCCCGCGCCGCCGAAGCAGGGCACGACGTCACAGGCGTGCACCTCGCCCTGTCCGCGAACCCGCAGTCCTTCCGCACCGGCGCCCGCGGCTGCTGCACGGTCGAGGACAGCCACGACGCGCGCCGCGCCGCCGACGTGATCGGGATCCCCTTCTACATCTGGGACCTCGCCGACCGCTTCCGCGCCGACGTCGTCGACGACTTCGTCGCCGAGTACGCCGCCGGCCGCACGCCCAACCCCTGCCTGCGCTGCAACGAGAAGATCAAGTTCGCCGCGCTGCTCGACAAGGCGATCGCCCTCGGCTTCGACGCCGTGTGCACCGGCCACTACGCCACCGTCGTCGTCAACCCCGACGGCTCCCGCGAGCTGCACCGCGCCTCCGACGCGGCCAAGGACCAGTCCTATGTGCTCGGCGTCCTCGACGAGCGGCAGCTGGCGCACGCGATGTTCCCGCTCGGCGACACCCTCACCACCAAGGACGAGATCCGAGCGGAGGCGGCCCGCCGCGGTCTGTCCGTCGCCAAGAAGCCCGACAGCCACGACATCTGCTTCATCGCGGACGGCGACACCCAGGGCTTCCTCGCACGGCGCCTCGGTACCGCCGAGGGCGACATCCTCGACGAGGACGGCAACCGCCTGGGCACCCACTCCGGCGCCTACGGCTACACCGTGGGCCAGCGCAAGGGCCTGCGGCTGGGCGTGCCCGCCGCCGACGGCAAGCCGCGCTATGTGCTCGACATCTCGCCGGTGAACAACACGGTGACCGTCGGCCCGGCCGAAGCCCTGGACGTCACCGCCCTGACGGCGATCCGGCCGCGCTGGTGCGGCGCCGCGCCCGAGGGCGCCGGGCCGCGCGCCTACACCGCCCAGTTGCGCGCCCACGGCGCGGACGTGCCCGTCACCGCCGAACTGGCGGACGGCGAACTGCGCGTCCGCTTCACCGGCGGTCCCGTCCGCGGCGTCGCGCCGGGCCAGGCGGTCGTGCTCTACGACGGCACGCGCGTCGTCGGCTCGGCGACGATCGCCACGACGGAGCGCAGCCCGCGCGTCGCCGCGAGCGCCTGAGCGGAGGGCCGCGGGGTGGGACGGCGCGGGACGGGCAGCCGCCTGTCCGGCGCCAGGTGCCCTGCGCGAGACTGGCCCGCATGAATATCTGCGTCTTCCTCTCCGCATCCGACCTCGGGCCCCGCTACACCGAACCCGCCCGCGAGTTCGCCGCGTTGATCGGCAAGGGCGGCCACACCCTGGTGTGGGGCGGCTCGGACACGGGGCTGATGAAGGTGATGGCCGACGGAGTGCGGGAGCACGGCGGGCGCCTGGTCGGCGTCTCGGTGGAGTTCCTTGCGGCCAAGGCCCGCCAGGACGCCGACGAGATGGTGATCGCGGCGGACCTCGCCCAGCGCAAGGCGGAACTGCTGATCCGCGCCGACGCCGTGGTGGTCATGGTGGGCGGCGCCGGCACCCTGGACGAGGCGACCGAGATCCTGGAGCTGAAGAAGCACGGCCTGCACACCAAGCCGGTCGTCCTGCTCAACACGGCGGGCTTCTACGACGGGCTCAAGGAGCAGCTCCGGCGCATGGACGAGGAGGGCTTCCTGCCGCTGCCCCTCACCGAGCTGGTGTTCTTCGCCGAGGACGGCGTCTCGGCGCTCGCCCACCTGGAGGAGAAGGCCGGCATCGCGTGAGCCGGAGGGGATGACAGCATGGGGCCCATGTCGATTCACCTGATCACCGGCGCCGGCTCCGGCATCGGCGCCGCCGTGGCGCGGCGCCTCCTCGACCGCGGCGACGAACTGTGGCTGCTGGCCCGCGACGCCGGACGCGCCAAGGAGCTGGCCGACCTCTACCCGGGCGCGCACACCCTCGTCGGCGACCTCGCGGAACCCGAGCGGCTGTCCTGGGCGCTGGGCCACCAGTCGCCGCCCGACCGGCTGGACTCCCTGCTGCACATCGCGGGCGTCGTGGACCTGGCGCCGGTCGGCGAGCTCGCCCCGAAGATCTGGAACCGGACGCTCGCCGCCAACCTCGTCGGCCCCGCCGAGCTGACCCGTCTCGTCCTGCCGCAGCTGCGGCTCTCCCGCGGGCACGTGGTCTTCGTCAACTCCGGCGCCGGGCTCAGCGCGAACGCCGAGTGGGGCGCCTACGCGGCCAGCAAGCACGGCCTCAAGGCGCTCGCCGACTCCCTGCGCCACGAGGAGCACGAGAACGGGGTGCGGGTCACCTCCGTCTACCCCGGCCGCACCGCCACGCCCATGCAGGCCAAGGTGCACCAGCAGGAGGGCAAGCCCTACGACCCCTCGCGCTGGATCACCCCCGAGTCGGTCGCCACGGCGATCCTGACGGCGGTCGACCTGCCCCGCGACGCCGAGATCAACGACCTGACGATCCGGCCGGGATCCTGACCGGCCGGCCGTCGTAGGCTGCACCGGTGAGCACGGAAGGTACCGAAGCGAAGTTCCGGCTGCCCGCGGGGGCGGCCACCGGCGTGGGCTCGATGCCAGGGGGTGACGCGCGCGAGGCGGCGCGGACGGCGACCGGGGCGCTGGAGGCGCTGCCGTTCCTGCCGGAGCTGCCCGCGCGCGGCCCGGGCGCCGACATGATCGGCCGTACGCTCGGGATGCTCGTCGAGCTGTACGCGCGCGTGGAGCCCAGCGGTTGGCGGTTCGGCGACCGCCCGGGCCGGGACACCCGCCGCGCCAAGGCATGGCTGGGGGAGGACCTGGACGCCCTGGAGGAGTTCACCCAGGGCTACGAGGGCCCGCTCAAGCTGCAGGCCGTCGGCCCCTGGACGCTGGCGGCCTCCGTCGAGCTGAAGAACGGCGAGGCGGCGCTCTCCGACGCGGGGGCCTGCCGCGACCTGGCGGCCTCGCTCGGCGAGGGCCTGCGGCTGCACCTGGAGGATGTGCGCCGGCGCATGCCCGGCGCGCGGCCGGTGCTGCAGCTGGACGAGCCCTCGCTCACCGCCGTGCTCCAGGGCCGGGTGAGAACCGCCAGCGGCTACCGCACACACCGCGCGGTGGACCGCGGCGTCGTCGAGGGCGCGCTGCGGGAGGTCATGGCGGCCGTCGGGGACGTACCGGTGATCGCGCACTCGTGCGCTCCGGAGGTGCCCTTCGCGCTGCTGCGGCGGGCCGGCGTGGCAGGGGTGTCGTTCGATTTCTCGCTCCTCACGGAGGGTGACTGGGACGCCTTCGGCGAGGCGGCCGAGGCGGGGACCGCGCTCCTGACCGGTGTCGTCCCGGGGACGGACGCCCGATTGTCGGACCCTGCCGGTAGCGTCGGTGGTGTTCGGGCGCTGTGGCGCAGGCTGGGGCTGGCCCCGGGGGATCTGGGCACCTCCGTGGCGGTGACCCCGTCCTGCGGCCTGGCGGGGGCCTCGCCGGCCTATGCCCGTGCCGCGCTGGTGCACTGCGCCAAGGCGGCACGCTCGCTCGTCGACGACCCTGAGTGAGGATGGGATGAGGAAGGACGTGGACGTGGAGGACTCCGTGATCCCCGAGGGCGCCCGCAACGACGACGTGCCGGCGAAGGCGCGCGAGCTGCACGCCTCCCTGGCCGAACAGGTCGAGGAGCACCGCTTCCGCTACTACGTCAAGGACCAGCCGGTCATCAGCGACGCCGAGTTCGACGCGCTGCTGCGGCGGCTGGAGGCGCTGGAGGAGGAGCACCCCTCGCTGCGCACGCCGGACTCGCCGACCCAGAAGGTCGCGGGCGCTTACGCGACGGAGTTCACCTCCGTCGAGCACCGCGAGCGCATGCTCTCCCTCGACAACGCCTTCAGCGAGGAGGAGCTCGACGCCTGGGCCGAACGCCTCGCCGGGGAGCTGGGCCCGCCGGCCGGCGAGGGCGGCACGTACCACTTCCTGTGCGAGCTGAAGGTCGACGGGCTCGCCGTCAACCTGACGTACGAGAACGGCCGCCTGGTGCGCGCCGCCACCCGCGGCGACGGCCGCGCCGGCGAGGACATCACGCCCAACGTCCGCACGATCGCCGAGATCCCGGACCGTCTGGCGGGGGAGCGGGTCCCCGCCCTCGTCGAGATCCGCGGCGAGGTCTTCTTCCCCATGGAGGCGTTCGAGGAGCTCAACGCCCGCCTGGTCGCGGCCGGCGACAAGCCCTTCGCCAATCCGCGCAACGCCGCCGCCGGCTCCCTGCGCCAGAAGGACCCCCGGGTCACGGCGAGCCGTCCGCTGCACATGGTGGTGCACGGCATCGGCGCCCGCGAGGGCTTCAGCATCGACTGCCAGTCGCACGCCTACGAACTGCTGCACGCATGGGGCCTGCCCACCACCAAGTACGCCCGCGTCGTGGGCACACTGGCCGAGGTCAAGGAGGCCATCGCCTACTACGGCGAGCACCGCCACGACGTCGAGCACGAGATCGACGGCATCGTCGTCAAGGTCGACGAGATCCCGCTGCAGGGCCGGCTCGGCTCCACCGCCCGCGCGCCGCGCTGGGCCATCGCGTGGAAGTACCCGCCGGAGGAGGTCAACACCAAGCTCGTCGACATCCGGGTGGGTGTGGGCCGCACGGGCCGGGTGACCCCGTACGCGGTGGTCGAGCCGGTCACGGTGGCCGGCTCCGAGGTCGAGTTCGCCACCCTGCACAACCAGGACGTGGTGAAGGCCAAGGGCGTGCTCATCGGCGACACCGTGGTGCTGCGCAAGGCCGGTGACGTCATCCCGGAGATCCTCGGCCCGGTCGTCGACCTGCGGGACGGAAGCGAGCGCGAGTTCGTGATGCCCGCCGAGTGCCCCGAGTGCGGCACCCCGCTGCGCCCGATGAAGGAGGGGGACGTCGACCTGCGCTGCCCCAACGCACGGGGCTGCCCGGCGCAGATCCGGGAACGGCTGTTCTATCTCGCCGGTCGCAAGTGCCTGGACATCGAGAACTTCGGCTATGTCGCGGCGGCCGCGCTCACCCGGCCCCTGGAGCCCGCCGAGCCGCCGCTGCGCGACGAGGGCGACCTGTTCGACCTCACCCCCGAGGATCTGCTGCCCATCCGCGCCCATGTCCTCGACCAGAACACCGGCCTGCCCAAGCGCGACCCGCAGACCGGCGAGGAGAAGGTCGTCTCCGTCTTCGCCAACCAGCAGGGCGAGCTGAAGAAGAACGCCGTGGCCATGCTGGAGAACATCCAGAAGGCCAAGGAGCGGCCGCTCGCCCGGATCATCGCCGGGCTGTCGATCCGTCATGTCGGCCCGGTCGCCGCCGAGGCCCTGGCCCGCGAGTTCCGCGACCTGGACGCCGTCTTCGCCGCCGACGAGGAGCGACTGGCGGCTGTCGACGGCGTCGGCGGCATCATCGCGGCCTCCCTCAAGCAGTGGTACGAGGAGGAGTGGCACCGCGAGATCCTGCGCAAGTGGAAGGCCGCCGGAGTCCGCTTCACCGAGGAGGGCTCCGACGAGGGGCCCCGCCCGCTGGAGGGCCTGACCGTCGTCGTCACCGGCACCCTCGCCACCCACACCCGGGACGGCGCGAAGGAGGCACTGGCGAGCCGCGGGGCCAAGGTCACCGGTTCGGTCTCCAAGAAGACCGACTTCGTGGTCGTCGGCGACAGCCCCGGCTCCAAGTACGACAAGGCGGTGCAGCTCAAGGTGCCGATCCTGGACGAGGAAGGCTTCGCCGTCCTGCTCGGACAGGGTGCCGACGCGGCCCGGGAGGCAGCCGTGAATCCCGAGGGCTGACACCCCATCATCACTCTTTCGGCCCATAGCGCATCGATCCGGGAGAGTAGGTTCCATATCGGGCAACAGCAGCCGATCGGTGCCCGGGACAGCCTTTGTCGCCCTACTGTTGGAAGGCGCGCCTTCCGGGCACCGGCCCTCCAGCAGCCCGGCGGTCAATGCCGCGGGCAGGGGCGTGTGGTGGAACGGCACACGCTGCTGCGAGAGGGTACGGGCATGGAACCGACGGACAGCGCCGGACCGGCGCAGCGGCTGCTCAGGCCGGCCGCGCCGGTGCTGCCCGCAGTGGCACTCAGGTACTCGGTCGTGGGCGCCGCCGCGACGGCCCTGGTCGTGGGCATCGTGCGGATGCTCGTCGACGGCGGCACCTTCTTCCCCGGCGGTGAGGAGGGTTGGGCGTTCGCCGTGCTCACCGGCATCATCGTCGGCCATCTGGTCGCCATGGGCCGGGACCGCTGGTGGGGCGGCACCGGCTCCGGCGCCGCTCTGACCCTCGCCGTGCTGCTGCTCTACGGGTGGGTGCCCGCGGTGCTGGTCAGCCTGGCCGTCGTCGTCCTGGTCGGCGCGGCCCGCCGGCACCGGTGGCGGGAGGCGCTGCTGCACGGCTCCGTGGACATCCTGGGCATCGGCGCGGCCGCGCTCGTCCTGTCCGCCTTCGGCACCCACCCGTCCGTCGAACAGCCCTGGCAGCCCGCCACGTGGGGGATGGCCGCCGTCCCCGCCGTGCTCGCCGCCGCACTCGGCTACCTGGCTGCGACCCGCGCGCTGCTGTGGTACGCGATCGTGCCGCGTTCCGGAGTGCTGCCCACCGTGGCCCGCACCGCCCTCATACGCCAGGGCTTCGTCGGTGTCGCGCTGCTCGGCATCTCGCCGCTGATCATCATCGTCGCGGCCGATCTGCCCCTGGTGCTGCCGCTGTTCGCCGTGCCCCTGATCGCGCTGGACTCCACGCTCTGGATCGCGCACGCCCGTGCCGAGGAGCAACTGCGCGACCCGCTCACCGGGCTGCCCAACCGTCAGTGGCTGCTGGAGCGCACCTGGACCGCGCTCGACGACGCCGCCCGCAGTGGCGAGCGCGTCGCCCTCGTCCTGATCGACCTCGACAAGTTCCGCTCCGTCAACGACACCCTCGGCCATATGGCCGGGGACCGTCTGCTGCTGCAGATCGCCGACCGCCTGCGCCTCGCCCTGCCGCGCGGCGCCGAGGTCGCGCGGCTGGGCGGAGACGAGTTCGCCGTCCTGCTCCCCACCTGCGACGCGCCGACCCGCGCCCAGCGCATCGCCAGGACCCTGGTGGCCGCGCTGAGTTCGCCGTTGAGCCTCGAGGGCCTGACGCTGGTCCTCGAGGCCAGCGCCGGGGTCGCCGTCTACCCCGACCACGCCGATGACGCCGAGGGACTCCTGCGCCGCGCCGACGTCGCGATGTACCAGGCGAAACGCGACCGCAGCGGAGTCGAGGTGTACGAGTCCTCCCGTGACGGCAACACCCCCGACCGCCTCGGTCTCCTCGGCGATCTGCGCCGGGCCCTGGACCGCGGCGAGGTCGAGCTGCACTACCAGCCCAAGGTCCGCTTCGACGGCAAGGTCGCCGGCCTGGAGGCCCTGGTCCGCTGGGTGCACCCCGAGCGCGGCCGGGTGAGCCCCGAGGAGTTCATCGCGATCGCCGAGACCTCGGGGCTCATGCCGCAGCTCACCGAGTACGTGCTGGAGTCCGCCCTCGGGCAGGTCGCGCGGTGGCGGGCGATGGGCATCGACGTCCCCGTCGCCGTCAACGTCTCTCCGCGTGACGTCCACTCGCCCGGCTTCGCCGGCGCCGTCGCGGCGCGCCTGGCCCGGCACGGGGTCCCGCCGGGGGCGCTGCAGTTGGAGATCACCGAGCACGTGCTGCTGGACGACCCGCAGCGGGCCGCCGACACCATGGCCGGGCTGACCGGGCACGGGGTGAAGATGTCGCTGGACGACTTCGGCACCGGTTACTCCTCGCTGGTGCACCTGCGCCGGCTTCCGGTGAGCGAGCTGAAGATCGACCGCTCGTTCGTCGCCCGGTTGTCCGTCGATGCCGAGGACGCGGAGATCGTGCGCTGCACCGTCGACCTCGCGCACTCCCTCGGCCTCCTCGTCGTGGCGGAGGGCGTGGAGGACGACGAGACGTGGGAGCGCCTGCGGGACCTGGGCTGCGACGCGATCCAGGGCTGGCTCGTCGCCGCGGCGATGCCCCCGGAGGAGACCACGGCCTGGCTGCGGCTGCGGGGCCGTTCCGGATGGCGCCGCCCGGCGGAGCTGGAGGCCACCCAGGAGCGCGCCGCCGTCCCCGACGCCCAGTGACGTCCGCGGGCCGGCCCGCGGGGGCAGAGCGCGCTGGGAGCCCCGCCGGGCTCCGGCCTGACGACCCGCCCGGACCCTGCCCGGCGCCGCGTCACACATCCGACCGCGCCGCGCGTACCGCACCCCCGGTGCGGGGGCGCGGCGTCCCCTCCCGCACCCGGCGCCACGGGCGGGAATCGGCATCCTCCCCAGCGCCCGGCGACCGCGCGGGGCCCCTCGGCCCCACCCGCATCGGCACTCTCCACATCCGCCGCCGGGCCTCTCCGGGAGCCGAAGCGCGAACCGTTTCGCCCCCGGGGCGCCCGCGCCCATAGGATTGGCGCGAAAAGACCGAACTCACCCCCAGAGGATCGCTGCATGCCAGGCATCACGCGCGAGGAGGTCGCCCACCTCGGCCGGCTGTCGCGTCTGGAGCTCAAGGACGAAGAGCTCGACCACTTCGCCGGACAGCTCGACGCCATCATCGGCGCGGTCGCCCGCGTCTCCGAGGTGGCCGGCGAGGACGTACCGCCGACCTCCCACCCGCTGCCGCTGACGAACGTCATGCGCCCCGACGAGGTCCGACCCAGCCTGACCCCGGCGCAGGCGCTGTCCGGCGCGCCCGCCGAGGAGCAGCAGCGCTTCAAGGTGCCGCAGATCCTGGGGGAGGACTGATCACGATGACCGATCTGACCCGGCTCACCGCCGCCGAGACCGCCGCCGCGGTCGCCTCCGGCGAGGCCTCCGCCGTCGAGGTCGCCCAGGCCCACCTGGACCGCATCGCCGCCGTCGACGAGAAGGTGCACGCCTTCCTGCACGTCGACACCGAGGGCGCCCTGAAGGCCGCCAAGGCCGTCGACGACAAGCGCGCCGCCGGTGAGAAGCTCGGCCCGCTCGCGGGCGTCCCGCTGGCGCTGAAGGACATCTTCACCACCAAGGGCGTCCCGACGACCGTCGGCTCCAAGATCCTCGAGGGCTGGATCCCGCCGTACGACGCGACGCTGACCGCCCGCCTCAAGCAGGCCGGCATCGTCATCCTCGGCAAGACCAACATGGACGAGTTCGCCATGGGGTCGTCCACCGAGAACAGCGCCTACGGCCCCACCGGCAACCCGTGGGACCTCACCCGCATCCCCGGCGGCTCCGGCGGCGGTTCCTCCGCCGCCCTCGCCTCCTTCCAGGCCCCGCTGGCCATCGGCACCGACACCGGCGGCTCCATCCGCCAGCCGGCCGCCGTCACCGGCACGGTCGGCGTCAAGCCCACCTACGGCGGTGTCTCGCGCTACGGCATGGTCGCCTTCAGCTCCTCGCTGGACCAGGGCGGCCCCTGCGCCCGCACCGTCCTGGACGCGGCGCTGCTGCACGAGGTCATCGCGGGCTACGACCCGATGGACTCCACCTCCATCAACGCGCCGGTCCCGCCGGTCGTCGAGGCCGCGCGCAATGGCGACGTCAAGGGCCTGCGGGTCGGCGTCATCAAGGAGTTCGCGGGCGAGGGCTACCAGCCCGGCGTCATGGAGCGGTTCAACGAGTCCGTCGAGCTGCTGCGCGAGCTCGGCGCCGAGGTCGTCGAGCTGTCCTGCCCGTCCTTCCAGTACGCGCTCGCCGCCTACTACCTGATCGCCCCCTCCGAGTGCTCGTCCAACCTGGCCCGTTTCGACGGTCTGCGCTACGGCCTGCGGGTCGGCGACGACGGCACCCGCAGCGCCGAGGACGTCACCGCGCTCACCCGGGAGGCCGGCTTCGGCCCCGAGGTCAAGCGGCGCATCATGCTCGGCACGTACGCGCTCAGCTCCGGCTACTACGACGCGTACTACGGCAGCGCCCAGAAGGTCCGCACCCTGATCACCCGGGACTTCGAGCGTGCCTTCCAGCAGGTGGACGTGGTGATCTCGCCGACGACCCCCACCACCGCGTTCCCGATCGGCGAGCGCGTGGACGACCCTATGGCGATGTACCTCGCCGACCTGTGCACCATCCCGGCCAACCTGGCGGGCAACGCCGCCATGTCCGTGCCCTGCGGCCTCGCCTCCGAGGACGGGCTCCCGGTCGGTCTGCAGATCATCGCCCCGGCGATGGCCGACGACCGCCTCTACCGTGTCGGTGCGGCCGTCGAGGCGGCGTTCACCGCACGCTGGGGTCACCCGCTGCTGGAGGAGGCACCGATCCTGTGAGCAAGCTCGAGAAGGCCAAGGGCTTCAAGAAGAGCAAGTCCGGCACCTATCTGTCGATCGGCACGACGCTCTTCGGCGCGGTCGGGGTCGCCCGGCAGCTGAAGCGGGGCCGCGCGGAGAGCGACACGCTGCTGCTGATCGACGCGGTCGTCAGTGCCGCCGCCATCGCCACCGGTGTGGCCCTGCTGGTCCGCCAGCTGCGGCGGCTCGGCGACGATGACGTGTTGGCATCCTGACGGGGAACTGAGAGGTATCAAGACTGTGACCGTCACGGACCTGGTGTCGTACGAGGACGCGCTCGCGTCCTATGACCCGGTGATGGGCCTCGAGGTCCACGTCGAGCTCGGCACCAAGACGAAGATGTTCTGCGGCTGCTCCACGGCGCTGGGCGCCGAGCCGAACAGCCAGGTGTGCCCGGTGTGCCTCGGCCTGCCCGGCGCACTGCCCGCCGTCAACGCCACCGGCGTGGAATCCGCCATCAAGATCGGCCTCGCGCTCAACTGCGAGATCGCGCAGTGGTGCCGCTTCGCCCGGAAGAACTACTTCTATCCGGACATGCCGAAGAACTTCCAGACCTCCCAGTACGACGAGCCGATCGCCTTCAACGGCTATCTGGACGTCGCCCTGGAGGACGGGGAGGTCTTCCGCGTGGAGATCGAGCGCGCCCACATGGAAGAGGACACCGGCAAGTCCACGCACGTGGGCGGTGCCACCGGCCGCATCCACGGCGCCTCGCACTCGCTGCTGGACTACAACCGGGCCGGCATCCCGCTGATCGAGATCGTCACCAAGCCGATCGAGGGCGCCGGCGAGCGGGCCCCCGAGGTCGCCAAGGCGTACGTGACCGAGCTGCGCGAGCTGATCAAGGCGCTGGGCGTCTCCGAGGCCCGCATGGAGATGGGCCAGATGCGCTGCGACGTCAACCTGTCGCTGCGCCCGCACGGCACCTCGGCGTTCGGCACCCGCAGCGAGACCAAGAACGTGAACTCGCTGCGCAGCGTCGAGCGGGCCGTCCGCTTCGAGATCCAGCGGCACGCGGCCGTGCTCTCCTCCGGCGGCACGATCGTCCAGGAGACCCGGCACTTCCACGAGGACACCGGCTCCACCACCTCCGGCCGCATCAAGGAGGAGGCCGAGGACTACCGGTACTTCCCGGAGCCCGACCTCGTTCCCGTCGCCCCGGCACGTGAGTGGGTCGAGGAGCTGCGGGCCGGCCTGCCGGAGCTGCCGCGGGTGCGCCGCAGGCGCCTCCAGGAGCAGTGGGGGATCTCCGACCACGAGATGCAGTCGGTGCTCAACGCCGGCGCGATCGACCTGATCGTGGCCACCATCGAGGCGGGCGCCGACGCGGCCGCCGCGCGCAAGTGGTGGATGGGGGAGCTGGCCCGCCGCTCCAACGAGGACGGCGTGGAACTGACGGCCCTGCCCATCACCCCGGACCAGGTGGCCCGGGTGGCGGCGCTGGTGGCCGAGGGCTCCCTCAACGACAAGCTGGCGCGCCAGGTCATCGAGGGCGTGCTGGCCGGCGAGGGCGAGCCCGACGAGGTCGTCGAGAAGCGGGGCCTGAAGGTCGTCTCGGACGAGGGCGCGCTCGGCGCTGCCGTCGACGAGGCCATCGCGGCCAACGCCGCCGTCGCGGACAAGATCCGCGGTGGCAACCTCGCGGCGGCGGGCGCCCTCATCGGCGCCGTCATGAAGATCACCCGCGGCCAGGCCGACGCCAAGCGCGTGCGCGAGCTCGTACTGGAGAAGCTGGGCGTTTAGGGCTGATCCGGCACGGCCGGCACGGCCGGTGCGCTGCGAAGGGGCGGGCTCCGCAAGGGGCCCGTCCCCCTTTCGCGTCGCCGCAGGTCCGCCGCATGTAGGGGCGGCATAAATTCCCCTCACAGGGTGTGATTAAACGCACGAATCCGGCCAACGATCTTTTCTTCCTGGTTCAGTCGAGGACGTACATGTCGTGGTCCTCGCGGGCTCCACCCGGGCCTGAGCGATCCACGTGATCCCAGGGAGACCAATGGCTGCACTCGCCCGCTGGTGTCTCGACCGCAGGCTCGCGGTCGTTCTGCTGTGGCTCGTCGCCCTCCTCGGTCTGTCCACGGCGGCCCTGGTCGCCGGGTCGGCCTACTCGAACGACTACGACATCAAGGGCACCGACTCCAGCAGGGCCACCGCCCTGTTGAAGCAGGCCTTCCCGGGGTCGGCCGGCGACAGCGACACGATCGTCTGGCACACCGACAAGGGCACCGTCGGCGTCGCGTCGGTCAGGGAGCGGCTGACCGGCACGCTGGACAAGGTGGCGGAGCTTCCCGGGGTCGCCTCGGTGACCAGTCCCTACAGCACCGAGGGCGCCCGGCAGATCAGCGCGGACGGTCACACCGCCTACGCGACCGTGATGTTCGACCGGCCCTCGGACGACCTGCACGCCGACCAGGTGCAGAAGGTCGTCGACACGGCCCGGGCCGCCGCCGACGGAAACACCCAGGTCGCCCTGGGGGGCGGCGCCATCGCGCTCACCGAGGGCGGCGGCGGGCACCTGAGCGAGGTCGTGGGCGTCGCTGTCGCGGCCGTGGTGCTGCTGGCGGCCTTCGGCTCCCTCTTCGCGATGTTCATGCCGATCATCACCGCGCTGGTCAGTGTGGGCACGGCCTACATGGCGATCGAACTGCTCGGCCACCTGGTCCGGGTCGCCGACTTCGCGCCGATGCTCGGCATGCTCATCGGGCTGGGCGTCGGCATCGACTACGCCCTGTTCATCGTCACCCGCCACCGCAGAGGCCTCAAACAGGGCCTGCCGGTGCGGGAGGCGGCAGAGAAGGCGGTCGCCACGACCGGCAGGGCGGTGGTCTTCGCCGGCGGCACGGTCTGCGTGGCCCTGCTCGGCATGCTGATCCTGCGGCTGTCCTTTCTCAACGGCGTCGCGATCGCCGCCTCCCTCACCGTGATCCTCACCGTCGCCTCCTCGGTGACGCTGCTGCCCGCGCTGCTGGGCACGATCGGCATGAAGGCGCTCAGCCGCCGGGAGCGGCGCCGGCTCGTCGAGCACGGGCCGCAGCCGGAGCTGCCGACCGGGTTCGCGGCCCGCTGGTCCGTCTTCGTCGAGCGCCACCCCAAGATCCTCGGTGCGGTCGCCGCCGTGGTCATGCTCGTGCTGGCCCTGCCCACGACCTCCCTCCACCTCGGCGCCTCCGACCAGGGCAACAGCGCCGCGGGCACCACCACCCGCCAGGCGTACGACATGCTCTCCGAAGGCTTCGGCCCGGGCTTCAACGGCCCGCTGCAACTCGTCGCCAAGTCCGGCGACGCCGCCGACCGCGCGGCCCTGGAGCAGCTCACCGTGGTCCTGGGGCGCACCGAGGGCGTCGCTGCGGTGCACATGGAGCAGGCGCAGCACGGCAGCGGGCTGGACGTCGTCGACGTCGTCCCCACCACCTCCCCCCAGGACCAGGCCACCGACCGGCTCGTCGACCACCTGCGCCACGACGTCATCCCCAAGGCCACCGAGGGAACCTCGCTCGAGGTGTACGTCGGCGGGGTCACCGCGGGCTACGAGGACTTCGCCTCGGTGATCGTCGGCAAGCTGCCGCTCTTCGTGGGCTCCGTCATCGGCCTGGGCTGCCTGCTCCTGCTGCTGGCCTTCCGCAGCATCGGCATCCCGCTCAAGGCCGCGGTCATGAACGTCGCGGCCGTCGCCTCCTCTTTCGGCATCGTGGTCGCGGTCTTCCAGTGGGGCTGGGGGAGTGAGCTCCTGGGGCTGGGGGCCGCCGGACCGATCGAGCCCTTCCTGCCTGTGATCATGGTCTCGGTGCTCTTCGGGCTCTCCATGGACTACCAGGTCTTCCTCGTCAGCCGCATGTACGAGGAGTGGCGCGAGACCCGGGACAACCGCCGCGCGGTGCGGGTCGGCCTCGCCGAGACCAGCCGTGTGATCACCTCCGCCGCGGTCATCATGATCTCCGTCTTCCTGGCCTTCGTGCTCAGCGGCGACCGGGTGATCGCGATGTTCGGCATCGGCCTGGCGGCCGCCGTCGCGCTCGACGCGTTCGTCCTGCGGACCCTGCTCGTTCCGGCGCTGATGCACATGCTGGGCGATTGGAACTGGTGGCTGCCGCGGTGGCTGGAGAGTCGGCTGCCGAGGATCTGCGTCGAAGGACCGGCGGCGGATGTACCCGGCGCGGCTCAGGAGCCCGACTCCCGCAAGGCCCTCGGCATCTGAGCGTACGTCTGCCCAGGACTTCGATCCTGTGGCAGGATCGCCGGATGCTACGACTGACCGACTTCATCATCGATTGCCCGGACACCATGAAACTGGCGGCCTTCTACTCGAAGGTGGTGGGGCTCCCGGTCAAGGACGGCAGTAACGAGCACTGGGCCGGTATCACGTTCGGCGAGGTCGAACTGGCCTTCATCCAGGTGGAGGACTACCGCGCCCCGCAGTGGCCCGACAGCGCGCACCCCAAGCAGTTCCACCTCGACTTCGAAGTCGACGACATCGAGGCCGAGGAGCGGCGCGTCCTCGCCCTCGGCGCGACCCTGCAGCGAGACTGCGTCGGCCCCGAGGGCTACGGCTTCCGCGTCTACACCGACCCCATCGGCCACCCCTTCTGCCTCTGCCGCAACAAGGGTGTCACCTGGACCGATCAGGGCCCCGTCTGGACCAGGCGCGACGAGCAGGCCGCCTGTCGTGAGAGGTCGAACCGTTCGTTGACGGCGGCGACGTGGGCGGTGGCCGGGCACCGGACGGCGGGCTTGTCGAACCGGGTCGGCTGCCGCCCGCGACGTTGCACATCCCGCCCCCTCGGCGTCTTCGGTCAGCTCACGTCCAGCCGCAGGATGCGGTCGTCGCCCTTGCGCGGTTCGCCGCGGCCGTCGGTGTTGCTGGTGGTCAGCAGCAGCCCGCCGGCGGGATCGGTGACGACGGTGCGGAGCCTGCCGTACTCGCCGACGAGGAACGCCTGCGGGTCGGCCGCGGGCTTCGTACCCGCCAGGGGGATCCGCCACAGGCGGGCGCCGCGCAGCGAGGCCATCCAGATCGAGCCGTCCGCGTAAGCGATGCCGCTGGGCGACGCGTCGTCGGTGCGCCACTGCGCGACCGGGTCCACATAGCCGTCTCGGTGGGCGAGGCCCTCCACGACCGGCCAGCCGTAGTTCCTCCCCGGCTCGATCAGGTTCAGCTCGTCCCAGGTGTGCTGCCCGAACTCCGAGGCCCACAGCCTGCCCTCGCTGTCCCAGGCCAGACCCTGCACATTGCGGTGTCCGTAGGAGTAGACGACGGAGTCCGCCTCGGGATTGCCGTGCACGGGCTCGCCCTCCGGGGTCATCCTCAGGATCTTGCCGCCCAGGGACTTCTTGTCCTGCGCCAGGCCCTGTGCGCCGCTCTCGCCCGTGCCCGCGTAGAGCATGCCGTCGGGCCCGAAGGCGATCCGCCCGCCGTTGTGGATGGCGCCGTGCGGGATGCCGCGCAGGATCGTGTCGGGAGCGCCCAGCTGTTCCCCGGCCGGTTTCGACGGGTCGTAGAGCATCCGCGCGATGCGGTTGTCCGAGTCGGTGGTGAAGTACGCGTAGACCAGGCGGTCGGTGGCGAAGTCACGCGACACCGCGAGCCCCAGCAGGCCGCCCTCGCCGCCCGCGGAGACCCCGGGCACCGTACCGACGCGGGTCGCGCGGCCGCTGCCCGCGGCCACCCGGTCGATCCTCCCGGTGTCCCGGGAGGCCACCAGCAGATCGCCTCCCGGCAGCGCGGCGACGCCCCATGGAGTGCCGAGCCCGGTCGCGACCGTGCCGGTCACCTTCGCCGTGCCCCTCGCCGGGGCCGGGGACTCGTCGCCGCCGGCGGAGGCGGGTGCCGACGCGGTGGCGGAGGCCGGAGCGGAACCCGGGGGAGCCGGGGCGGAACCACCGCCGGCGGAACACCCGGTGGCGAGCAGCGCGGCACCGGCCAGCGCGGCGGTCACGACGGCGGCACGGCGTCCCACGTTCTTCTCCCCGAGGTTGTCCGGCTCGGAATCCAAGGACATCACATCTCTCGCTACACCGCCCGGCCGTTCGCGGTTCCCGCCACGCGTGACGGACGTCAGCGGTGCCTTTTCGGTCCTTCCGCCCCCAGGGGCGTCCCCGCGCCCGCGTGCGCCCCGGTGGTGACGGCCGCCCGGGCGGGCCCCGCCCAAGGGCCGCTCCGCACGGGCCCCGTCGCCGCGCCGGGTGTGCGCCGTACCGGCGGATTCGCGGTCAGTCCCAGGAGCCCCGCGCCGGAGGCAGCGCCGCGATCTCCGCGAAGTCCTCCGCGGTCAGCCGCAGTTCCGCGGCCCCGGCGTTCTCCACCGTCCACCGCCGCCGCTTCGCCCCGGGGATCGGCACGACCTGCGGGCCCTGGGCCAGCACCCAGGCCAGCGCGACCTGCGCGGGAGTCGCCCCGTGCGCTTCGGCGACCCGGCGCAGGCCCGCGACGATCGGCTGGTTGGCGGCCATCATCTCGGCGGTGAACCGGGGATGGCGGGCCCGTACGTCGTTCGGCTCGAAGCCCTGGCCGGGGGTGAGCGTGCCGGTCAGGAAGCCGTTGCCGAGCGGCATCGCCGCCATGAAGCCGACCCCGCGCTGGGTGCACCAGGGCAGCAGCGCGGCCAGCGCCTCGGGCGACCACACCGACAGTTCGGCCTGCACGCAGCTCACCGGGAAGACCTGCTGGGCACGGCGCAACTGCCGCAGTGTCTCGTCGTACATGCCCGCGCCCGCCCGCCGCGCCGCCCTCGCGCCCACCGCGCACCACCCCAGCGCCCGGACCTTCCCGGCCGCGACGAGCTCCGCCATCGCGCCCCAGGTCTCCTCGACCGGGACCTCGGGGTCGGCGCGGTGCAGCTGGTAGAGGTCGATCACATCGGTCTGCAGCCGGCGCAGCGACGCGTCGCAGGCCCGCTTCACGTACGCGGGGCGGCCGTTGGCCACCAGGTGCTGCTCGCCGACGAGCAGACCGCACTTGGTGGAGACGAAGACCTCCCGCCTGCGCTCCTTCAGCACCCGCCCCAGCAGCAGTTCGTTGGTGAACGGCCCGTACATGTCGGCGGTGTCCAGCAGCGTCGTACCGTGGTCGACCGCCGCGTGCACGGCCCGCAGCGACGACTCCCCGTCCTGCCGGGAGGCCGTGTAGGCCCAGCTCATCGGCATGCATCCCAGGCCTACGGCGCCCACCTCCAGAGCCGCCGATCCGACCGTTCTGCGCTCCACCTGGATGACCTCCGCTGACCTCTCGCGCCGCCCCACTGTGCCATAGCCTCCTGACCATGGCTGACATCACCCGGAACCACCGCCCCACGGTCTGGCTCCCGATCCCCGCGCAGGACGTCGAAGGTCTGCCCGCCGAACTCGACTACGTCTTCTGGGACGGCGAGGAGGAGTACCCGGCCGACCCCGCCGACGCCGCGTTCTATGTGGTGCCCTACATGAAGGGCCCGGAGGTCGCCGGCCGTCCGCTGCCCCGCATGTCCGCGCTGAGGGTCGTGCAGACCCTCAGCGCGGGCGTCGACCACGTCATGCCGTACCTCCAGCAGCTCTCCCCGGGTGTGCGGTTGTGCAACGCCCGCGGGGTGCACGAGACCAGCACCGCCGAGCTGGCCGTCACCCTGACCCTGGCGGCGCTGCGCGGCATCCCCCGCTTCGTGCGCGGCCAGGACGCGGAGGAGTGGCACGCCGGCTTCTATCCGGCCCTCGCGGACCGGCAGGTGCTCATCGTCGGCTACGGATCGATCGGCGCCGCCATCGAGGACCGGCTCGTCCCCTTCGAATGCCAGGTCACCCGGGTCGCGCGGCTGGCCCGGCGCTCCCCGCGCGGCCCGGTGCACGCCATGGAGGAGCTGCCCCGGCTGCTGCCCCGGGCCGACGCGGTCATCCTGTCGACCCCGCTCACCCCGGGCACCCACCACCTGGCCGACGCCCGTTTCCTGGCCGGGATGAAGGACGGGGCCCTGCTGGTGAACGTCGCTCGCGGCCCCGTCGTGGACACCGAGGCGCTCCTCGCGGAGCTGGAGGCCGGCCGCCTCCAGGCGGCACTCGATGTCACCGACCCGGAGCCGCTGCCCGCGGGGCACCCGCTGTGGCACGCTCCGGGCGTCCTGATCAGCCCGCACGTCGGCGGCAGCACCTCCGCCTTCCTGCCCCGCGCCAGGCGGCTGCTCCGCGAGCAGCTGCACCGCTTCACCACCGGCCAGGACCTCGTGAACGTCGTCATGACCACCTGAGTGCGTCTCTGGCACCGGGTGCCGCACGCGTGGGGCAGGGCGCTACCTGTGGTGACTCTGTGTAGAGGAATTATGTCCCTGAGTGACTGGACTGGTGTATCGTCCCGGACGGGGGAACACGAACGGCGTGGCCCGGTGTGCCGCGAACCGACGTGGAACGACTCAGGACTTGATGGGGGGCGACGGGCGATGCACGGCCAATGGAGAGAGCATCCGACGCTGGACCACGGCACACCGTGCCGGGGACGCTCACGGTTCCGCGGGACGACACCGTGAGCGCGCCCGGTGCGGTCCTCTCGCAGGCCTCCGCGCCGGGCAGACGGACCGGTCTGCTGCCCCAGATGCTGCTGGCCCTGCTCTGCGGCGGGTACGCCATCGGGTCGGCCTTCGGCTGGGGCTCGAGCCGCCTGGCCATGGTCATGGGCGACTTCGGGCTCTCCGCGGCCGCGCTGGCGGCGGCCGTCTCCTGCCTGGTGTACGTCCGCAGGGCAGCCGCCGACCGGCACCGCCCCGCATGGGCGCTGTTCGCCGTCTCCTCCCTCATGGTGGCGCTGGGCAACGGCATCTGGGGCTGGTACGAGGTCGTGCTGCAGGGCGATGTGCCGCGCACCTCGGTCGCCGACTTCTGCTTCCTGCTCTTCGCCCCGCCCGCGATCATCGGGCTTCTGGTGCTCGCCAAGCGGCCGGTCACCCGGGCCGGCTGGGTCTGCCTCGGCCTGGACGCCTGGCTCATCGGCGGCTCCCTGCTGACCCTCTCCTGGACCCTGGCCCTGGCCCAGACGGCCCTGTGGGAGGGGCACAGCACCGCGCGCATCGCCCTGTCGCTGGCGTATCCGCTGCTGGACATCACGCTGGTGAGCGTGGTGCTGGCGCTGCACTTCCGGCGCTCGACGGCGAACCGGGCGGCGGTGAACACGGCCATCGCCTCACTGGCGCTCACCGTGCTGTGCGACGCGCTCTTCACCTCGCCCCTGCTGCGCGAGCACTACACCTCCGGCCAGATCCTGGACGCGGGATGGTTCGCCGGCAGCATGCTGCTCGCCTACGCACCCTGGGTCGGTGGGCGGAGCTCCGCCGAGCGGCAGCAGGAGCAGGCCCACCGGGTGAGCGGCTCACTGGCGGCGCTGACCCCGTACCTGGCCGCCGCGGTCTGCGTGCTCGGCATCCTCTACAACGTGATCGACGGCCGCAAGAGCGACCGGGTGGTGCTCCTGACCGGCTGCGCCGTCGTCCTCGCCCTCGTCGTACGGCAGGGCATCATGCTGCTGGACAACATGGCCCTCACCCAGGAACTGGCCCAGAAGGAGAACCACTTCCGCTCGCTCGTGCAGGGCTCCAGCGACGTCATCATGATCGCCTCGCCGACCGGTGTACTGCGCTATGTCAGCCCCGCCGCCAAGGGGGTGTACGGCTGTGATCCCGAGACGTGGGTCGGCACCGAGTTCGCCACCCACATCCACCCCGAGGACCTGGGCCGGGTGGTGCACGAGGTGCGCCGCTTCCTGGCCGCCCACGCGGCCGAGGAGCCCGCCACCCGCATCGAGTGCCGTATACGGCACGGAGACGGCAGCTGGCTCAACGTCGAGTCGAGCGTCAACCGCCACCAGGGCGGCCTGATCTTCAACAGCCGCGACGTCACCGAGCGGGTCAGGCTCCAGGCCCAACTGCAGCACAACGCCGAGCACGACCCGCTCACCGACCTGCCCAACCGGGCCCTGTTCACCGAGCGGATCCGCCAGGCGATCGGCGGACGCCGGGCCGGCGACGGCGACACCGGCACCACAGCGGTGCTCTTCATCGACCTGGACGGCTTCAAGGCGGTCAACGACACCGTCGGCCACCAGGCCGGCGACGAACTCCTCGTGCAGGCGGCGCGACGCCTGCGCGACTCGGTGCGCGCCGGCGACACCGCCGCACGCTTGGGCGGTGACGAGTTCGCCGCCCTCATCCGCGGCACCAGCGCCGACCGCCATCTGCGCGAGTACCAGGTGCACGAGGTCGCCGACCGGCTCCGCGCCGCCCTCTCCGAGCCCTACCGGGTGGACGGCACGGATGTACGGGTGGCCGCAAGCATCGGAGTGGCCTTCGCCGACCCGGGGGTCAGCCCGGGGGAGCTGCTCCGCAACGCCGACCTGGCGATGTACCGGGCCAAGCAGGCCGGCAAGGGGCGGGTGGAGGTGTACGCGCCCGCCATGCAGGCAGAGGTGGTGCGCCGCGCCGAGCTCGCCGGACGGCTGCGCGCGGCGCTGCGGGACGGCGAGTTCGCCCTGCTCCACCAGCCCGTGGTCGACCTCGGCACCGGCGAGGTGACGGCGGTCGAGGCGCAGGCCCGCTGGCGCTCCGCGCAGGGCGTCCTCTTCACCCCCGCGGAGTTCCTGCGGGTCGCCGAGGACACCGACCGCACGGCGCAACTGGCCCGCTGGCTGCTGGAGGAGGCGGTGGACCAGGCCGCGCAGCGCCACGCGGCGGGCTGCCCGGTGCCCGTCGCCGTACGGCTGTCCACCCGGCGCCTGATGCACCGGGAGCTGCCCCCCAAGGACGTCGAGGCCCTGCTCGAACGGCACGGGCTGGCGCCGGACTCCCTCGTCCTGCAGGTAGCCGACCAGGACCCGCGGATCTCCCTGGACGAGCTGGAGCGGCGGCTGACGGCGCTGAGCCGGCTGGGGGTGCGCATCGCCCTGGAGGGGTTCGGCGCCGGCTTCGCACCCCTGGAGGCGCTGCGGCGGCTCCCCGTCGACGTGCTCAAGCTGGACCGGGGGCTCACCGAAGGCGTCGCGGAGTCGCCCCGGCTGTGGAAGATCACCGCCGGGCTGCTGCGCATCGCCGAGGACCTCGGGATCCGCTCGGTGGCCGAGGGCGTGGACCGCCCGGAGCAGGTGCTGGCCCTGCGCGAGCTGAACTGCACCCACGGCCAGGGCATGGCGTTCGCCGGGCCGCTGGACGAGCCCCGGCTGCGCTCCTCGCTGGCGTGCGGGGGCTATCCCGTGCCCGACGGGCCCGTCCCGCCGGAAGGCGGCCGCCCTTCCGGACGCGGCACCACCCAGAGGGCGGACGATTTGTGCTCACATACTGAGACCGCCGTCCCACCCGCTTGACACTCCAGGCTCGCGAGGAGGAAGGTCAATCCCATGCGCACCCGAATTCTCGTACTTGGACAGCGCGTCGGCTGACCCGGGCTTCTGACCGCCTCGTGGAAAGCGTCGACGCGCTCCCCTCGCCTGCCTCTGGCACGAGGGGTTTTTTGTTGCCTGGGAACCAGACATACCGCCCTCTGCACCCTCACACTCCTGAGAGATGAGAACCAGATGACCGAGCAGGCCACCGGGGCCCACCATCCGCAGCCGCGGGCCCGCGGCGCCGC
>NZ_JBYIQP010000091.1:0-26416 GCF_057707665.1 Actinacidiphila sp. bgisy167
CCCCCCCCCCCCCCCCCCCCCCCCCCCCCTCCCACCCCCCCCCCCCCCCCCCCCCCGCCCTCGGCGTTCGCGGTCTCAGGACGTGTGCGCCGCCCTCCCGCCGGGTCCGGCCGGGTCGTCCAGGCGCAGCCACACGCAGACGTCCTCGGGAAGCCGGCCGTCCGCGGCGAGCGGCCCGCTGGCCAGCAGGAGCTGTCGGTGGACGGGGAGCGGGACGGGCTCCCCGGACAGGTTGAGCACACAGCCGAAGCCGCCCTCACGGCGGAAGGCGAGCACGCCAGCGGGACCGTCGCACCACTCCATCGGGCCCTCGCCGAGGCCCGGCTCGGCGCGGCGCAGCACCAGCGCGGTCCGGTACAGGTTCAGCATGGAGCCGGGGTCCGCCTCCTGCGCCTCAGCGGTGTAGCGCGCCCAGCCGGCCGGCTGCGGCAGCCAGGGCCGGTCACCCCCGAAACCGTACGGAGGCGTGTCCCCCGACCAGGGAAGCGGCACCCGGCAGCCGTCGCGGCCCGGGTCGGTGCCGCCGGAACGAAAGTACATGGGGTCCTGCAGCAGTTCGGCCGGGATGTCCTCGACCTCGGGCAGCCCGAGTTCCTCGCCCTGGTAGAGGTAGACCGAGCCCGGCAGGGCCAGGGTGAGCAGGGCGGCGGCGCGGGCGCGCCGGGTGCCGAGCTCGACGTCCGTCGGGATGCCGTGGGCCTTGGCGGCGAAGGAGAAACCGGTGTCGCGGCGTCCGTAGCGGGTGACGGTACGGGTGACGTCGTGGTTGGCCAGCACCCAGGTCGCCGGCGCCCCGACCGGGGCGTGCGCGGCCAGGGTCGCGTCGATGGAGGCGCGCAGCCGCTCCGGTTCCCAGGGGCAGGCGAGGAAGTCGAAGTTGAAGGCGGTGTGCAGCTCGTCGGGACGCAGGTAGCGGGCGAAGCGCTCGGTGTCCGCTAGCCACACCTCGCCGATCAGCACCCCCTCGTAGGAGTCGGCGACGGCGCGCCAGGAGCGGTAGATGTCGTGCAGCTCGTCGCGGTCGATGTAGGGGTGCGGGTCGGTGCCCTCCACGAAGTCGGGCAGCGCCGGGTCCTTGGCGACCATGGCGGCCGAGTCGATGCGCACCCCGGCCACGCCGCGGTCGAACCAGAAGCGCAGCACGTCCTCGTGCTCCTGCCGTACGGCGGGGTGGGCCCAGTTGAGGTCGGGCTGCTCCGGGGCGAACAGGTGCAGGTACCAGTCGCCGTCCGGGAGGCGGGTCCAGGCGGGGCCGCCGAACTGGGAGCGCCAGCCGTTGGGCGGCAGTTCGCCGTCCTCGCCGCGGCCGGAGCGGAAGTGGAACAGCCCCCGCTCGGCACTGCCCGGCCCGGCCGCGAGGGCCGCCCGGAACCAGACGTGCCGGTCGGAGACGTGGTTCGGGACGATGTCGATGATGGTGCGGATGCCCAGGGCGCGCGCCTCGGCGATCAGCTTCTCGGCCTCGGCCAGGGTCCCGAAGGCCGGGTCGATGGCCCGGTAGTCGGCGACGTCGTAGCCGCCGTCGGCCATCGGCGAGGGATACCAGGGGTTGAACCAGAGAGCGTCCACGCCCAGCGCGGCCAGATACGGCAGTCTGGACCGCACCCCGGCGAGGTCGCCGGTGCCGTCCGCGTCTCCGTCGGCGAAGCTGCGTGCGTACACCTGGTAGATGGCGGCGCCGCGCCACCACGCGTCGGTGGCCTCGGCCGGGTGGGTGTCTGCCACGTCACTGGTCCTTTCGGGCAGCTGGGACCGCGCCGTCCGCCCGCGGCGGGCGGCGTGGTGCTGGACAGGTGCGGCCGGAGGCCGCCGGGGCAGGGTCTCAGCCCTTGAGGCCTCCGGCGGTGAGGCCGCTCATGATGTTGCGCTGGAAGATCAGGAAGATCAGCAGGGTGGGCACCGAGGCCATCACGAGTGCTGCGAGCAGCCAGTTCTCCGGCACCCCGCTGGCGAGCGAGTAGATGCCGACATTGAGCGTCTGCTTCGTCGGGTCGGGCAGGGTGAGCATCGGCCAGAGGAAGTCCTTCCAGACCCCGACGACCGCGAAGATGGAGACCACTCCGAGGATCGGGCGGGAGATCGGCAGGACGATCGACCACAGGGTGCGCAGCGGGGAGGCTCCGTCGATGGCGGAGGCGTCCAGCAGTTCCTGCGGGACCGAGTCGAAGAACCGCTTCAGCAGGAAGATGTTGAAGGCGTTGGTGACCGACGGCAGCCAGATCACCCAGGGCGAGTTGAGCAGGTTGCGCTGGAAGACCGGAACGTCCAGCACGGTCAGGTACTGCGGTACGACCAGGACCGTGGCCGGGATCATCAGCGTGGCGAGCATCATCCCGAGGATCACGTTGCCCAGCACCGGGCGGAGCTTGGACAGCGAGTAGGCGGCCGCCACGTCGAACACCAGCTGGAAGGCGAGCGCCCCGACGGCGTACCAGAGCGTGTTGAGGAGCAGGTGGGACAGGTCCATCACGTCCCAGGCGCTCGTGTAGTTCCCGGGGTGGAGGGCCTGCGGGAAGGCGGTGGGCGGGATCCGCGCGAACTCCTCGGTGGACTTCAGGCCGCCTGCGGCCATCCAGTACAGCGGGCCGAGGAAGACCAGCGTGAAGGCGGCCAGTACCAGGGCGAGCACGGCCCGGTAGAGGGCCTTGCCGCGGCGGCTCGCCAGCTGGGTCGGTGAAATCAGCGTTCGGGTGCTGCTGCTCATCGGTGGCTCCCGCCCTACTCGTCCGCGACCCGGCTGAGCCGCACGTAGCCGGCGGAGAAGACCGCCAGCAGTACGAGCAGGACCAGGCCGAGCGCCGCGGCGCCGCCGTAGTTGTTGAAGTTGAAGGCGTACTGGTAGATCAGGTAGACGACGGTGAGAGTGGAGCCCTCCGGGCCGGCCCCGCCGGTCAGCAGGAAGGGCTCGGTGAAGACCTGCATCGTGGCGATGATCTGCATGAGCAGCATCAGCGACAGGATCAGCCGGGTCTGGGGGATCGTCACGTGCCAGATCTTGCGCAGGAGCCCGGCGCCGTCGAGTTCGGCGGCCTCGTAGAGCTCGCCGGGGATGCCCTGGAGGGCGGCCAGGTAGATCAGGGTGGCTCCGCCCATGTTCATCCACGTGGCGGCGACGACCACCGACAGCATCGAGGTGCTGGTCGACTGCAGCCACTGCTGCTGGGGGAGGTGCAGCACCTCCAGGATGCGGTTGAACAGGCCGTACTCGGGGTTGTAGAGGTTCTTGAAGAGCAGCACCGAGGCCACCGGCGGCAGCATCACCGGCAGGTAGACCAGCAGCCTGAGGTAGCCCCGCGCGTGCCGCAGTTCGTTGAACAGCAGTGCGACGAGGAAAGGCACCGCGAAGCCGAGCAGCAGGGCCAGGCCGGTGTACAGCAGGGTGTTGCGCCATGCCTGCCAGAACGCCGGGTCGTGGAAGACGTAGTCAAGGTTCGACCAGCCGGCCCAGGTGATGTTGCCGTCCTCGGTCTTCTGGAAGGCCAGCAGGACCTCCCGGACCATCGGGTACCAGGAGAAGAACCCGAAGCAGAGCACGGCGCCGATCAGGAAGCCGTGCGCGGTGAGGTTGCGGCGCAGGGAGCGGCCGGCCCGCCCCGGACGGCGGCCGTCCGGGGCGGGGCGGCGCACCGTACGGCGCGACCGGCTCTTCGCGGGAGTGCTGGCGGGCAGGGTGGGGGCGCTGGGGGCCGACATCGTCGCTCCTGGGTGCCGGGTGCCGAGGGGGCCTGGGCTACTGGTTGGCGAGAACCTGGTTGACCTGGGTCTCGGCAGTGGCCAGCAGCTTGGCGGCGTCCGCGTTCTTGTTGGTCAGTACGCCGGACATCACGTTGTCCAGGACCTTGTAGATCTCCTGGGCCTTCGGCGGCTCGGCCTTGCCGGGGACCGGGTTGTCCATGAAGGCGCGGAAGTTCTCGACCGGCATGGTGGCGCTGGCGGCCTTCAACTGGTCGTCTTTGGTCTTGCTGGCACCGGTGAAGAAGGCCGGCTGGGGCAGACCGACGGGGAGGCCGTCCGCCTTGCTGCGCGCGTAGTCGAACTGGCCCGCGCCAGGGGTGAGTGTCTTGAAGTTCAGCCAGGCGATGGCGGCCTTGATCTTGTCGGGCGAGCTGCCCTTCTTGATCATGTAGTCGTTGCCGCCGAAGAGGGTGGCCTTGCCGCCGGGGATCGGGCCCATTCCGAAGTTGGCGTAGTCGGCGCCGAGCTGCTGGACCATGTACGTGATGTCGTCGGGCGCGGCCAGGAACATGCCGAGCTTGTCCGCGGCCATCTGCTTCTGCAGGTCGCCCCACTTCAGCAGCTGGGTCTTGCCCATGCTGTCGTCGGTCCAGCGCATGTCGTGCAGGTTCTGCACGATCTGCTTGCCGAGGTCGGTGTTGAAGGCCGCCTTGGTGCCGTCGGGGGAGACGATCTCGCCGCCCAGGCCGTACGTCGTCGCGGTGTAGTGCCAGCCGCCGGTGTTCTGCGCGCTGTACTCGCCGAAGCCGGCTATGCCCTTGCCGAGCGCCGCGATGGCCTTGGCCGCGGTGCGGACCTCCTCCCAGGTGGCCGGGGGCTTGTTGGGGTCGAGCCCGGCCTGGGTGAAGAGCTTGCGGTTGACGAGCAGGCCCATGCGGTAGTTGCTGGTGGGCAGCCCGTAGAGCTTGCCGTCCTTCTTCAGGACGCCGAGCACGTCGGGGTCGATGTCCGCCAGCGCGGGGACGGTCTTGTCGGTGACGTACGCGCTGATGTCCTCGGCGCCGTCGTTGTCGAGCACCTGCTCCAGGTCGGTGAAGTAGGTGTAGAACACGTCAGGCTGCGACTTGGCCTTCAGCGCCGCCGTGAAGCGGGCCGGCTCCAGGCATTGGCCGGGCGTCGACTTACCGTCGATCGTCACGTTCGGGTACTTCTTGTTGAAGGCGGCGACGTCCTCCTTCCACTCCTTGAGTTCCGCCTTCTTCGCGGCCGGCGGCATGCAGTCGATGGTCAGCGTGACCTTGGCCTTCGGGTCCAGCGGGGCGGTGGGGTCGGACGCGCCGCCGCGCGGGTTGTCGTCGTTGCCCGCGCTGCTGCTGGTGCCGCAGGCGGTCAGGACGGCCAGGGCCAGTGCGGAGACGAGGGTGGCCGCGGAGGCACGGCGGGCGGGGCGGAACCAGGAGCTTCTCATCGGTGGTCCCCTTCGGGCATAAGCGTCGAAGCCCCCGACCACACGCAGCGGGGGCGTCGCACACTCAAGCACCACACACAGGTGTCCGCAAGATGTCGCGCAGATTTCGCAAATCATCGACCAGCTTGCGCAGCTGGGCAGCGAAGTCGCAACGGGTGTTGACGAAACGGGAACGCCGAGGCCGCAAACGCGGACCGGGCGGTTCCGGTGTTATCGGAACCGCCCGGTCCGCGGGGGCGTGCGGCCGCTCAGCCGCGCACGGGCCCCGTCGTCCCGCGGACGACCAGTTCGGGCTCGTACAGCAGTTCGTCGGAGGCCACCTGCTTGCCCGCGATCTTCAACGCGAGCAGTTCGACGGCGGTGCGGCCCATCGCCTCGATCGGCTGCCGCACGGTGGTCAGCGGCGGGTCGGTGCACGTCATGAACGCCGAGTCGTCGTAACCGATCACCGACACATCCGCGGGCACCGACAGCCCCAGCCGCCGCGCCGCCCGCACCGCCCCGAGGGCCATCGGGTCGTTGGCGCAGATGATCCCGGTGACCCCGCGCTCCCAGAGCTTGGCAGCCGCGGCCTGACCGCCCTCCAGTGTGAACATCGCCCGCCCGACGTGCTCGTCCGGCAGCGAGCCGCCTGCCGCCGCGGCCGCGGCCCGCGCCGCGGCGAGCTTGCGCCGCGAGGGCATGTGGTCGGAGGGACCGAGCAGCAGCCCGATCCGCTCGTGGCCGAGCGAGGCCAGATGCCGCCAGGCCTGCTCCACGGCGACCGCGTCGTCGCACGACACCCTCGGGAAGCCGAGGTCCTCTATGGCGGCGTTGATCAGCACCACCGGCAGGTTCCGCTCCGCCAGCAGGCGGTAGTGGTCGTGCGGCGCGTCCGCCTGCGCGTACAAGCCCCCGGCGAAGACCACACCGGAGACGTGCTGCTGGAGCAGGAGCGAGACATAGTCCGCCTCCGAGACCCCGCCCGTCGTCTGCGTGCACAGCACAGGCGTCAGGCCCTGCTGCGCGAGGGCCGCCCCCACGATGTCGGCGAAGGCCGGGAAGATCGGGTTCTGCAGCTCCGGCAGCACCAGCCCGACCAGGCGCGCCCGGTTCCCCCGCAACTGGGTCGGCCGCTCGTACCCCAGCACGTCGAGCGCCGTGAGCACCGCCTGCCGGGTGCCCTCCGACACCCCCGGCTTCCCGTTCAGCACCCGGCTGACGGTGGCCTCACTGACCCCGACCTTCTTCGCTACCTCGGCAAGCCGTCGCGTCATGAGCGCAAGCATACGACACGACATGCAAGTGGTTTGCGTTCATGCGCAAGGCTGCCGGGACGCAGGCGACGCGGCGGGCCGCAGGGACGGCGCGAGGGCCGCGTGCCGCCCGCCGTCAACCGGGCAGGCGCGCCGGCAGGCCCTCGACTCGGCACACTCCTCGCCCCTCCCGGCGCAGCCAGGCGGTCCGCCCCGAACCCTGCGCGACCGTTCCCCTCCGCGTCCCTCCGGGGCGGCCACCTCGCGCCGCTGTCCCCGATGTCCCGCCTCTGACTGCCCGCACACCACTCGACGGCCTTCGACGCATGGCCCCACCGCCCCGGAGAGCCCTTTCGGTACTCCGCCGTGATCGGCCCGCTCGCCGCACGGCTCGGGAGCTGACAGGGGGGTGAAGGGCCGGGCGCGACGCAGAAGGTTAGGCTTACCTTCATGAGCACCTGCACCTCCGCGTCCAGCTCACTGGCTGAGCCCGTCGCCGCGACGGCGGCCACCGCGCGGACCTGGCTGCTGCTGGAGCAGCCGGGGCCGTGGGGTCCCAAGGCGCTGACCGGTAGCCACCTGGATCCGCGGGTGGGCAGGGCACTGGAGCGGGCCGCGGCCGGAACCGGAGTACGAGTCGGGCTGATCCGACGGCCCGGGCGGCACGCGGACCGGCACGACGTGCTGCGGCGCACGGCTTACGTGGCGCACACCGTGCCGGGCGGCGCCTGGGTGCGGGAGGCCGTCGTGGAGGACCCGGGCGCGTTGTTGAGCCTGGACTTCGAGGCGCTGGGCCTCGGCGACCATCGCGGCTTCGGCACACCCTATGAGGGGGATCCGCTCGCCCTCGTCTGCACCAACGGCAGGCGCGACCGCTGCTGTGCCCTGAGCGGCCGCCCGCTCGCCGCCGAACTGGCCGCCTCCGGGAGCGGTGAGGTGTGGGAGGTGACCCACCTGGGCGGGCACCGGTTCTCGCCGACCATGCTGGTGCTGCCGTACGGCTATGCCTACGGTCGGGTCGACGTGGGCCTGGCCCGGCGGGTGCTCGCGGCTGCCCGCGAGGGCCTGATGGTGCTGGAGGGCTGCAGAGGACGTTCCGCATGGGAGCGACCGGGACAGGCCGCCGAACTGGCCGTGCGGCGGCTGACCGGCGAGACGCGCGCTGACGCTCTGACCGTTGACAGTGAGCGCGGGACCCGCGTGCGACACCTCGACGGCCGGGTGTGGGACGTCGAGGTGACGCAGGTAGCCGCGGAGCCGCCCCGGCCCGAGAGCTGCGGGGCGGCCTTGGGAGCACCGCTGCGGATGGAGATCAGCGGCATCCAGCCGGCCGTCCTGACGAACTCCGCGGTGTAGGTCCTGCTCGCATTCGCCGTATAGGCACCCCCGCCTCCCGGCTGATGACCCGGAAACAGGGGGTCCACGGCGGCAGGGCGGGCGCGCGGAGGTCACGGGGTCGAGAGCTCGGGGATCCGCCGGGCATGCGTACGCCGGATCGCCCCATGCCGGCAACTCCGTTGCGGGCGGCCCCGATGATCAGCGAGAGTGCGTCGAGACACCAGTTCGACGAGAGGAACCATCCGTGGCCTTCGGCCAGTTGCCACCGTCGCCAGACACGCAGCAGCCGGATATCGAGGGTGAGCCCGGCTCCTCTCGGCAGCCGCTGGAACGGCACGGCCCGCACAGCCCGCAGTCCGGAACTGAGGACGCCCCGCCCCCGCCCCTGTCCCCCAAGCGGAAGGGCAAGGTCATCGCCGCCGTGGCCGGCGCCGTGGTCGCCGCGGCGGTCATAGGCGCCGGCATCCTCACCCTCACAGCCGGCGGCAGCGGCGACTACACGTTGTCCATGCCGGCCACGCTGCTCGACGGCCGGTTCACCAAGTTCAGCCACACGGCCGACCAGGGTGCTGCCACGGCCGGGAATCCCCCGGAACTCGACGGCGCGACCGCCGTGCTCGGCGACTACAGGAACGGCAGCATGTCGGTGCTCGTCTGGGGCGCCTACGGAGACCTCAGCGACCCGAGAGCCGTGCTCGACACGGTGGTCACCTCCTTCACCGCCAAGGACGCCGCCCCCGGCAGCGAGGGTCCCAGGGAAGTCCACCCCTCCGGCTTCGACGGCGACATCATGAAGTGCGGGACGCTCGGCACCTTGGCCACGCTCAGCCTCCCGTACTGCGCGTGGGCCGACGACAGCACGGTCGCTTTCGTGATGAATGTGAACGCGGACGCCAGCGGTGCCACGAAGTCCCCGTCATTGACGGAGTGGGCCGACAGCACCACAAGAATCCGCACGGAGCTCCGCGTCAGGAAGTGACCCGCATCCAGCGGCGAAGGGCACCAGCGGCGTCGGGGGCCCGCCTCATTGTGCGGCGACCGACGGGTACGGCTCGAACGGTTTGAGCGCGGGCGGTGATCTCGCGGCCCGGGCGTTCCGCCCGGAGCGGGGCCCGGGGTACGGCGGTGTGCCGCGATGTCCGTGCGGAGCCGCTCTCCCGGGCCCCCGTCACACCGCGCCGGCCCCGGTGAGCGAACGTACCTCCACCTCGGCGAACTTGTCCTCGTCGGCCGGCTCACGCGACAGGACCGTGCCCAGCCAGCCCGCGGCGAAGCCCAGCGGGATGGAGACCAGGCCAGGGTTCTCCAGCGGGAAGTACTGGAAGTCCACGCCCGGGAAGAGCGACTGCGGGCTACCGGACACCACCGGGGACAGCACCACCAGTACCACAGCCGGGACGAGGCCGCCGTAGATCGCCCACACCGTGCCCCGGGTCGTGAACCTCCGCCAGAACAGCGTGAACAGCAGCGCGGGCAGATTGGCGGATGCCGCCACGGCGAAGGCGAGCCCGACGAGGAAGGCCACGTTCTGGCCCTGCGCGAACAGGCTGAGCCCGATGGCCACGCCGCCGATGCAGACCGCGGCCACCCGGGCCACCTTCACGTCCTGGTTCTCCCGGGCCTTGCCGTCCGCTTCGGCGCCTCGGCGGCGCAGCGTCGCGTAAAGGTCGTGCGCGACGGAGGCGGACGAGGCGAGGGTGATCCCGGCGACGACGGCCAGGATGGTGGCGAAGGCGACCGCCCCGACGACGGCGAACAGGACCGTGCCACCGGTAGAGCCCGCTCCCCCGCCCAGGTCGAGGGCGAGCAAGGGCACGGCCGTGTTCCCGGCGGCGTTGGAGGCGCTCAGGGTGTGGGAGCCGACCAGCGCCGCGGCGCCGCAGCCCAGCACGATCGTCATCAGGTAGAAGCCGCCGATGAGCCCGATGGCCCAGACCACCGACCTCCGTGCCGACCGCGCCGTGGGCACGGTGTAGAAGCGCGACAGGATGTGCGGCAGCCCGGCGGTGCCCAGGACGAGGGCGATGGCAAGGCTGATGAAGTCCAGCCGGTCGGTCCAGCTCTGCCCGTACAGCAGGCCGGGCCCGAGGAAGTCCCGGCCGTGGCCGCTGCCCTGGGCGGCCCGGCGAAGCAGCGCTCCGAGGTCGCCGTGGAAGCGGAGAAGGACCAGTGCGGTGAGGGTGACGGCGCCGCCCATGAGCAGCACGGTCTTGACGATCTGGATCCAGGTCGTGGCCCGCATGCCGCCGAAGGCGACGTAGACGACCATGAGTGCGCCGACGCCGATGACCGTCCAGGTGCGGGCGGCTGTGCCCTGGCCGCCGAGCAGCAGGGAGACCAGGCTTCCGGCGCCGACCATCTGGGCCACGAGGTAGAGCACGGAGACGGTCACCGAGGAGATGCCCGCCGCGATCCGGACCGGACGCCGGCGCATACGGGCGGTGAGGACGTCGGCGAGGGTGTACCGGCCGCAGTTGCGGACGAGTTCGGCGACGAGGAGCAGCACGAGCAGCCAGGCGACGAGGAAGCCGACGGAGTAGAGCATGCCGTCGTAGCCGAAGAGCGCGATGAGCCCGGAGATGCCGAGGAAGGAGGCGGCGGACATGTAGTCGCCGGCGATGGCGAATCCGTTCTCCAGCGGGGAGAAGAGCCGTCCGCCGGCGAAGAACTCCACGGACGAACTGCGCCGCCTGCCCGCCCAGGCGGTGATCGCCAGGGTGACGGAGACGAAGACGGTGAAGAGGACCAGCGCGAGTCCCTGGTGGTTGCCGGTCACCGCATCCGCTCCTGGGTGTCCCAGCGCAGGTCGAGGGCCGCCCGGTCCCGGTGCAGTCGGGCGTGCCGGGCGTAGGCCCAGGTCAGCAGAAAGGTGGAGGCGAACTGGGCGAGGCCGAGGACCATGGCGACGTTGAGCTCGCCGGCCAGCGGGCGGGCCATCAGGCGCGGAGCGGCCGTCGCCAGGAGGACGTAGAGCAGGTACCAGGTGAGGAAGGCCGCAGCCGCCGGGAAGACGAACCGCCGGTACCGGGAGCGGACCTCCTGGAAGGGGCCGCTGGCCTGCACTTCCCGGTAGACCCCGGCGTGGTCGTCGGCCGGGCGGGCCTGCGGCGGGAGGGGAAGGGGCGGCGGCTCCGGCCCCTCCCACTTCCCCGCGGCCAGGACGTCGTACCAGGGGTCGTCCACCCGCAGCCCTCCGGTTTCCGCCCGGTCGTGCTCTTTCACGAACTCTCCTCGCTTCACGGGCCGATCAGCCGTGCGCCCAAGCATGGACATCGCGGGAGGATGCGGGAGCCTCCAAGCCGAAACCTTCACCTCATCGGGTGACGGTGCCCCCACTCCCGGGGGTGGGCGGCGCCGGCGCCCTCCACGGACGGGTGAGTTGACCGCGGAGGCACCGGTGCGCGTGCCCGTGCGTCAGGCGTCGATCCTCGAACGGTCGAGCGTGGCGGCGGAGTTGGCGATGAACTCGCGGCGCGGGGCGACCTCATTGCCCATCAGCAGGTCGAAGGCGAGCTCCGCGCCCTCCAGGTCGCTGATGTTGATCCGGCGCAGGGTGCGGTGACGCGGGTCCATCGTCGTCTCGGCCAGCTGGTCGGCGTCCATCTCGCCGAGACCCTTGTAGCGCTGGATGGAGTCCTTGTAGCGGATTCCCTGGCGCTCGAACTCCAGCAGCGTCTCGCGCAGTTCCCGGTCGGAGTAGGTGTAGACGTACTTGTCCTGGCCCTTGCGCGGGTTGGTGAGCTCGATCCGGTGCAACGGCGGCACGGCGGCGAAGACCCGGCCTGCCTCCACCATGGGCCGCATGTAACGCTGGAAGAGCGTCAGCAGCAGACAGCGGATGTGGCTGCCGTCGACATCAGCGTCCGTCATCATGATGATCTTGCCGTAGCGGGCCTGGTCGATGTCGAAGGTGCGGCCCGAGCCGGCCCCTATGACCTGGATGATGGCGCCGCACTCGGCGTTCTTCAGCATGTCCGAGACCGAGGACTTCTGCACGTTGAGGATCTTGCCCCGGATGGGGAGCAGCGCCTGGAACTCCGAGTTGCGCGCGAGCTTGGCGGTGCCCAGCGCCGAGTCGCCCTCGACGATGAACAGTTCGCTGCGGTCGACGTCGTCGCTGCGGCAGTCGGCCAACTTGGCCGGCAGCGACGAGGACTCCAGCGCGGTCTTGCGGCGCTGGGCCTCCTTGTGCTGCCTGGCCGCGATGCGGGTGCGGGCCGCCGCGACGGCCTTCTCCAGGACGGCACGGGCCTGCTGCTTGTCGTCCCGCTTGGTGGAGGTGAGGAATGCCTTGAGCTCACGGGACGCCACATTGGCCACGATGCGGTTGGCCGCCGAGGTCCCCAGCACCTCCTTGGTCTGGCCCTCGAACTGCGGCTCGGCGAGCCGGACCGTGACGACCGCCGTCAGGCCTTCCAGGGCGTCGTCCTTGACGATGTCGTCCTCGGCGACGCGCAGCAGCTTGGTGGCGCGGAGCACCTCGTTGAACGTCCTGGTGACGGCGTTCTCGAAACCGCGCACATGGGTGCCGCCCTTGGGGGTGGCGATGATGTTCACGAACGAGCGCAGCGTGGTCTCGTAGCCGGTGCCCCAGCGCAGGGCGACGTCGACGCCGAGCTCACGGGTGACCTCGGTGGGGGTCATGTGGCCGAGGTCGTCGAGGACCGGGACGGTCTCCTTGAAGGTGCCGCTGCCGGACAGCCGCAGCACATCGCAGATCGGCTTGTCCGGGGTGAGGTACTCGGCGAACTCACTGATGCCGCCGTCGAAGTGGAAGGTCTCGACCGACTTGCCCTCCTCGGCTCCGTTGTCGGAACGCTCGTCGCGGACGACGATCGTGAGCCCGGGGACGAGGAACGCGGTCTGGCGGGCCCGCTGGTGAAGGGTCTCCAGGGAGAGCTTGGCGTCCTTGAGGAAGATCTGGCGGTCCGCCCAGTAGCGGACGCGGGTGCCGGTGCGGGCCCGCGGCACCTTCTTGACCTTCTCCAGCCCGTTGCCCGGTTCGAAGGGCGCCTCGGGGCCGTTCTTGGCGAAGCCGCCCGGGACCCCGCGGCGGAAGCTGATCGCGTGGGTGTGGCCGCTGCGGTCGACCTCCACGTCCAGTCGCGCCGACAGCGCGTTGACGACGGAGGCGCCGACGCCGTGCAGACCGCCGGAGGCCGCGTAGGAGCCGCCGCCGAACTTGCCGCCGGCGTGCAGCTTGGTCATGACGACCTCGACGCCGGACAGGCCGGTCTTGGGCTCGACATCGACGGGGATGCCGCGCCCGTTGTCCCGCACCTCGACGGAGCCGTCGTCGTGGAGGATGACCTCGATGTGGTCGCAGTGGCCGCCGAGGGCCTCGTCAACCGAGTTGTCGATGATCTCCCACAGGCAGTGCATGAGGCCGCGGCTGTCGGTGGAGCCGATGTACATGCCCGGGCGCTTGCGGACCGCTTCGAGACCCTCGAGCACGAGCAGATGTCGCGCTGTGTAATTGGAGCCGTCACGATCTGCACCGGTCAGCAACGCGGTGGACGGCACGGATGTTTCGGCGGTCACGCGAACGTCTCCTCGATGAAGTTCTTCAGCCGTATCGGTGAGAGGGTACCGAGGTCGCTCACGGCCGTTTCGCCGCGACCCGGCATGGGCACCATGCTAGCCCCTCTTCGAAGACGTGTTCGATCGCTCGATCGAGTGATACACATGTCACGTTCCACTCGAGGCATGAACCATTTAGGCTCGGGGCACGTCCTCCTCAACAACCGGCCGCAGGGCCGGGGGGACATAACCGAACAATCTGACCAGATGCGCCAGAACGACCCCTAAGCCGACAGATAAGACGCCAGAGGATCATTCGCCGCCAATCGGCAGCATCCGGCCGCTACGACAACGGTTTCCAAGGAAAAGACCCGAGCGGGAACAGTTTCGGCCTGGTTGGATGTTGACCCTGGTACGACAGCTCGTCGAGCTAGAGAAGAGGCGACGTGACTACTGTTCTGACCCCCGCGAGCCCGCTGACTGCGGCGGACCGCTGCGACCGTTGCGGCGCCCAGGCCTACCTGCGCGTCGTACTCATCAGCGGCGGCGAGCTGCTCTTCTGCGCGCACCACGGGCGTAAGTTCGAGCCCGAATTGAAGAAGATCGCTGCGGAAATACAGGACGAGACCGGTCGGCTCACCGCCGCCCCGACCGTCGCGGCCGACGACGAACGCTGACGCGTAGCACTGCGACGAGCTCTCAAGACGGGCGGCCTCCCGCGAGGGAGGCCGCCCGTGGGCTTGTCCGGCTCACCTCACGACACGTGGGTGCCGACCAGTCCGGCCACCGCGGAGACCCGGGTATACACGCCGGGATGTCCTGCCTGGGCGCATCCCGCGCCCCAGGACACCAGACCTATCAGCCGCCCGTCCGCCACGAGCGGACCGCCGCTGTCCCCCTGACACGAATCGTGGCCGCCGGCCAGGTCGCCGGCGCAGACCATGTCGCTCTTCCGGTACTTGCCTTCGGCACTGCCCGGATAGGCCTGCTCGCAGACCGAATCCGCGAGCACCGACACGTTCGCGGCCATCAGGATGTTCGAGTAGGTCCCCAGGCCAGCCGTGTCCCCCCAGCCGAAGACCTGTGCCGGCGTTCCCGCCTCGTAGGAGCTCACGTCTCCCGGAGCCGCCATGGGTATCGCGCTCGCCACGGGGAACGGCTCAGCAGTCGTGATCACCGCTACGTCGCCGCTGTTCGTCAGAGGGTCGTACGCGGGGTTGACCCAGACACTGCGGACCCCCACCTCCGTGCCGGCGGAGCCGGCGAGATCCGTCCGCCCGGCGACGACACGCAGGTCGGGAACCAGCTTCCAGTCGCCGCCCAGCGCGGTCGGGCTGAAGCAGTGCGCGGCGCTGACCACGGTGTTCGGCCCGACGAGCGCCCCGCCGCAGAACTGCCCCGAGCGGTTCGCGCCATAGCGGGACCGGCTGGCCAGGACCACCGCCCATGGGTACTGCTCCGTGGTGACCGGCACGCCACCTATGACACCGTTGTCGGCGCTCGGGGCGCCAGGGGCGTACTCCACCGCCGCTGCGGTGGCGGAAGCCGGTAGCGACAGCGCGAGCGCGGACCCGGCTATGAGCCCGCCGACCAGCGTGCGGATCGAGGAAAGCATGCATTCTCCTCACCGTCCGGAATTCCCTGAGCACCCACAGTGACCTCGCGGGGCCGGGGTCGCATCCGGAGAACTGTCCGGAAAGACCGCCGGGCGCCTTGCGGATCAGTCCAGGTAGTCGCGGAGCACCTGGGACCGCGAGGGGTGACGCAGCTTGGACATGGTCTTGGACTCGATCTGCCGGATGCGCTCACGGGTCACCCCGTACACCTTGCCGATCTCGTCCAGCGTCTTCGGCTGCCCGTCGGTGAGGCCGAAGCGCATGGAGACCACGCCCGCCTCCCGCTCACTGAGCGTGTCGAGGACCGAGTGCAGCTGCTCCTGGAGCAAGGTGAAGCTGACCGCGTCGGCCGGCACGACCGCCTCGGAGTCCTCGATGAGGTCGCCGAACTCGCTGTCGCCGTCCTCGCCGAGCGGAGTGTGCAGCGAGATGGGCTCGCGGCCGTACTTCTGGACCTCGATGACCTTCTCGGGTGTCATGTCGAGTTCCTTGGCCAGCTCCTCCGGGGTGGGCTCGCGACCCAGGTCCTGGAGCATCTGGCGCTGGACGCGGGCCAGCTTGTTGATGACCTCGACCATGTGCACGGGAATGCGGATGGTGCGGGCCTGGTCGGCCATCGCGCGGGTGATCGCCTGGCGGATCCACCAGGTCGCGTAGGTCGAGAACTTGAAGCCCTTGGTGTAGTCGAACTTCTCGACCGCACGGATCAGACCGAGGTTGCCCTCCTGGATCAGATCCAGGAAGAGCATGCCGCGGCCGGTGTAGCGCTTGGCCAGCGAGACCACCAGGCGGAGGTTGGCCTCCAGCAGGTGGTTCTTGGCCCAGCGGCCGTCCTCGGCGATGATCTCCAGCTCGCGCTTGAGCTTGGGGGCGAGCTTGTCGGGCTGGGCCAGCTTGTCCTCGGCGAACAGACCGGCCTCGATGCGCTTGGCGAGCTCCACCTCCTGCTCGGCGTTGAGCAGCGGGACCTTGCCGATCTGCTTGAGGTAGTCCTTCACCGGGTCCGCGGTGGCACCGGCTGCGGCGACCTGCTGCGCGGGCGCGTCGTCCTCGTCCTCGTCGGACAGCACAAAGCTCTCCGCCTCGGCCTCGGCGGTGGGGACGTCCTCGTCCTTGCCGGGGGCGACGTCCTCGAGGAGGTCGTCGCCGTCGACGAGTTCGTCGTCCTTCTTGGCCTTGGAGGCGGTGGTCTTCTTGGCGGCGGCCTTCTTGGCCGTCGCGGTGGTCTTCTTCGCCGCAGTCTTCTTGGCGACGGCCTTCTTCGCGGGAGCCACGGCCTCGTCGTCCACGTCCGCCACGGACTCCGCCGCCGTGAGCGGGGCGGGAGACGCGCCCTTGGCAGCGACGGTCTTCTTGACCGGGGCGGCCTTGGTGGCGACGGTCTTGGTGGCGGTCCGCTTCGCCGGGCTCTTGGCTGCGACGCTCTTACGGGTGCGCTTGGGCGCCTCGGCGGCACTCACCATCAGCGTCACACCCTCCTCGTCGAGGACCTGGTTGAGGCTGCGCAGAACGTTCTTCCACTGGGTTGCCGGGATCTGGTCCGCTTCGAAGGCTCGGCGCACGTCGTCGCCGGCGATCTGACCCTGAGCCTTACCCCGCTCGATGAGCGCCATCAGAGACTCGGACTCGGCGATCTCCGGCGGGAGCGTACGGGATGTGCTGGCCGACACGAACAACCTCTCGGAACGATGGAAAACGACTACGGTGGGAACCGCGCAGCAACTCAGCGTCATGTTCGTCGCGGATATTCCATGCACGGCCGCCACCTCTAAGCTCATCGCGCTGCCGCCGAGAGCGTTACGCCCAGCCGTACGTGGTCCGAGTCACACCCCCGATCAGCTTCAATCACTGGATACCAGGACACTCCCCGCATACGCCGCGACCATGCGTGGTCCGCGGCAAGTGAGCCGAATATGACGGACGGCTCCGCCGCCGGACCCGGAGGGTGTGGACCGGCGGCGGAAGTCGGTGCCGTATCGTGCCGCGCGGGGCCGCTCAGTGCTCGCGGGGGGCGGGGACGACATGGTCCGCCGGGCCGCCGGAACCCGAATCCGGGTGGACGGCGAGCAGCTGGCGCATGGCGGTCTCCGCCTCGGCACCGTCGGAGGCGGCCAGCGCCTCGACAACCCGCGCGTGCAGGGCCACCGAGTGTTCACCGGGGCGCTCGCAGCCGGTGACGGGGCCTCCGGAGACCTGCAGGGCGGCCGAGACGATGCCGGACAGGTGCTCCAGCATCCGGTTGCCCGCGACCTGCAGCAGCAGAGCGTGGAACTCGGCGTCCGCCCGGGAGAAGGTGAGGCCGTCACCCTGTCCCACCGCGTGGGCCATGATGTCGGTCATGTCCATGAGCCTCTGCTGGACGTCCTCGCGGCCGTGACCCGCCGCGAGGCGGGCGGCCAGGGGCTCGATGGTCCAGCGCAGTTCGAACAGCTCGCGACGCTGGTCGTCGCGCTGCGGACCGAAGGCCCGCCATTCGATGATGTCGGGGTCGAGCAGGTTCCAGTCGCTGACCGGGCGCACCCGGGTGCCGACGTTGGGCCGGGCGCTGACGAGCCCCTTGGCCTCCAGCACCCGCAGCGACTCGCGGACAACGGTACGGGAGACCTCGAAACGCTGACCGATCTCCTCGGGGACGAGCGGGCGGTCGGCCCCGAGATCGCCGGAAACGATCATTTGACCGAGTTGCTGGACGAGTTGGCCGTGCAGCCCGCGGCCACGGCTCCCGGCGGCGCGACGGCCGACCCGGCCCAGGTCGGCGTCGCCTCCGTCCCAGGTCGGTGCGCCGGCGGGGCGGTCGAGGCCGGCCGGGGCGTCGGCGTACGGATAGCGGTCGATGTCCCCGCCCCCGAGACTCGGGTCGGCGGGACGGGCCGCGGTCATCATGGTGTGCGCAAGGGTACTCACGCATCATTTGTCGGCGATGGGGCGGGACGCCTTGAGGGCTTTCCTGAAAAGCACACGAAAGGGTGAGCACTCATCACCTGATAATTGACGCCTTATCGGAAGGAAATGGGGTTTCTCCGGCGCAAGAGTGTTGCCGCATAGGCACACAAGAGAGCGAGTAGTGACAAAACGAAGGAATAGCGGACTGGTTGGGTCGCCAGGCGTGCCATGTCGAGCGCAGAGGTGGACGCCGCACGCCGCACCGCCGGGGCCACCAGAAGCGGAACCGCGAGGACACCGGCGAGGCCCAGCGCCGTGGTGCGGAACACCCCGGCCGCCAGCACACCGGCCCAGCAGCAGGCGATCGCCAGAGCCGTCGAGGCCGCCGCGGCCGTGGCGAGAGAGAACGGCGAGTACGGCCCGCTCGGCCCGGGTTCGAGGCGCATCGCCACGAGGCCGAGGGCCGTTCCCAGGAGGGCGATCAGCGCCGCCGCGAACCCGTTGACCACGAGCTTGGCCAGCAGCAGACGGAGTTGGCGGGGTACGGGCGCGTGCGCGGGTGCCAGCGCGGGGTAGCGGAACTCCTGCCCGTAGGCGAGCGCGCCGAGGAGTCCGCCGCCCAACGCGGTGGGCGGCAGGGGCATGGTGTGCGACCAGCCGGTCAGCAGGCGCAGGGAGGAGGCGTGGTCTCCGGTGCGGAGCAGTACCGCGGTGGCCAGGCCTGAGAGCAGGACGGAGGCGAGCGCGATCCACCAGGGGCCGCGGACGCCCGTGAGGCGCCGCAGCTCGTAGCGGACGGGCCGGGCGGGACCGGGCGGCGGCACGGCGGCGCGCGCGGCAGCGAGGGGCGCCGCGGGCCGGTCGGAGCGGGGCACCTCCGGAACGCCGGTGTCGGCGACCTCGTCGGCGAGGCGGTGCAGGAGGATGCCGTTGCGAAAAGCGGCTTCGCCGACCTGCGCAGTGGTCTGGCCGTGCACACGGATGCGGCTTCCGCTCTCGTGGGTGACCTCGGTGCCGTTGCCGGCCAGCAGCAGGCCCAGGCGTTCGGCCTGGGGCGACTGGACGGCGACGTACGGGCGCAGCCGGCGGCGGCCGAACTCGTGGGCGGACTGGTCGGCGACGAGCCGGCCCTTGTCCAGGGTGACGACGTGATCGCCGAGCCTGCCCGCCGCCTTGGGGTCCGCGCAGGTGACCACCACGGCGCCGCCGCGCGCCGCGTACGCCTTGAGCAGGCCGTACAACCAGGCGGTGTCGTGCGGGGCAAGCCCTTGGGCGGGGTCGTCCAGCAGCAGCGCGGGGGGATCACCGAGCAGGGCGGCGGCGATGCCAAGGCGGCGGTCCATGCCGAGGGAGAAGGTCGCCAGCCGGCGCCCGGCCGTCGCGCGCAGGCCCACCACCTCCAGGACCTGGTCGGCGCGTTCGGCCGGGGCGCCGGCCGCGGCGGCGAGCATGCGCAGGTGTCCGCGTGCGGTCCGGGAGGGGTGGCCGGGGACGTCGCCGAGGAGGACGCCCACTGCGGCCGCAGGACGGGGGTGGCGGTGCAGGGGGCGCCCGCCGAACAGCGTGACACCGCGTCCCGGTTCGAGTTCGAGCATCAGCCGCAGGACGGTGGACTTGCCCGCGCCGCTGTCACCCAGAACGACGGTGATCTCACCGGGGCGGGCGTCGAAGGTGAGGTCGTCGACGGCAGGGGGCTCGCCGCGCCGGGACGCACTGGTCAATCCGATGGCCTGGATCACGCTTGCACCATAACGCGCAAATGGCCCGGAATTTACACCTCTGGCCGCAACATGGGTGGATTCAGAAGGGTTGCGCCGCCCGCGCGGAACAGCTGTGCGGGACGTCCCCCCTGACGGGTCGTCGTGCCGCCGGTGGGAACGAGGAAGCCCACCGTCCCTGTCACCTTGCGGTGGAAGTTGCGCGGGTCGAGGGCGACGCCCCACACCGCCTCGTAGACCCGGCGCAGCTCGCCGACGGTGAACTCGGGCGGGCAGAAGGCCGTGGCCAGCGCCGAGTACTCGAGCTTGGAACGGGCGCGCTCGACGCCGTCGGCCAGGATGCGCGCGTGATCGAAGGCGAGGGTGCCCTCCTCGCCGTTGCGCAGCAACTCCTCGACGGGGGCCCAGCGGGCGCTGCGCGCGTCGCCCCCGGCTCGGGGCGCGGGCAGGTCGGGGGCGAGGACGAGGTGGGCGACGCTCACCACGCGCATACGCGGGTCCCGCTTGGGGTCGCCGTAGGTGGCGAGCTGCTCGAGGTGGACCCCGCTGCCCGCCTGCAGTCCGGTCTCCTCCTCCAATTCCCTGGCGGCCGCCCCGGCCAGGTCCTCGTCGCCGCGTACGAAGCCTCCGGGCAGCGCCCACCGGCCCTGGTAGGGCGGTTCACCGCGGCGGACCGCGAGGGCACACAGGGCATGGCTGCGCACAGTGAGCACGACGAGATCGACAGTGACGGCGAAGGGCGGGAAAGCTGACGGGTCGTAGGGCGCCATGCCCGTGATCATAGTCGTCTTCCTGACGATAAACAGCAGGTTGACGGGATGACGCGACGACGGCGGAGCGGCGCCGACTGCCCTCCGGCGGGCTCAGTCACCGATCCGGAGCCCGGAAGCCGCCTCCTCGATCACGGCCGTGCCGGACGCGTCGATCCGGATCGCGAAGGGCTCCTCGGCCACCCTCAGCCCGGCGAGGCCGAGATCCCCCAACGGGAAGGGGGCCAGCGGACGCAGGGCCACCGCGCGTTCGGGAGCGTCCGGGCGGATCCCGGCGAGAGCCGTCAGCATGTGGACGGCCCCCGCGGCGGCCACGGCGGCGGGCCGTGCGGCCGTCGGGTGCGGGGCGGGACGGCGGGACTCGTCCCGCTGCTCCCCCGCATACATCTCGGGCAGCCGGTGGCCGAACTCACCGGCCGCGTCGAGAACGCCCAGCAGCAGCGCCGCCGCCTCCCGGTCGTGGCCGGCCGACGCCAGTCCGCCGACCGCGACCGCCGTCTCATGGACTCGTACCGCTCCGCCGCGATGGCCGAAGGGGTTGTAGCCGGGGGCCTTGGCGGACAGGGTCCGCAGCCCCCATCCCGAGGCGAGCTCCGGAGCCACGAGGAGGCCGGCCAGTTGTTCCGTCTGCGCCTTGTCCAGCAGACCGGGGGCGGTCTCGCAACCGCCCAGCAGACCCGTGTCGAGCAGGTGGGCGGTTGCGGAGCCCAGATGCGGCACGGGTCTGCCGTCGGGTGTGAGCGCGGCGGCCGGAATCCCGCCCGCGGGGTCGTCCAGCCAGAAATCCTCCCGGAACCTCCGACGCAGCGCCTCGGCTCGCTCCCGCCACTCCTGCGCACCCGGGCGTCCGCAAGCCTGGAGCAGATCCGCGCCGTGCAGCATGGCCCGGTGGGCATGGGCCTGTACCTCGCAGCGCACGGGACCGCCCGGCACGGGATCGGGGACGTATCCGCCCTCGGCGACGACGGACCGCAGCCACCGCAGACCGCTCTCGGCGGCCGGCAGCAGTTGTTCGGTGTCCCGCTCGGGCAGTCCCCACCGGCGTGCTTCGGCGAGCAGGGTGACGAAGAGCAGCCCCGCCTCCACCCCCGAGCAGGTGGGAGGCAGATGCGGGCCTGAATGGCGCAACGGGCCCGGCAGGCCGCCGGTCTCGGGATCCTGGCGGCGGGCGAACGCCCGCAGGGTGCCGGCCGCCAGTCGGGTCCCCAGCGGCAGCAGCATGCGGGCCGCCCACAGGGCGTCGGCCGGGGCGGGACCGAGCCGCCACGGGGCGCCCGCCGCCACATGGACCTCCTGAGGGTGCCCGGGGTCGCGCAGCAGCAGGGCCCGCAGATCGTCGAGGGCGGTGCGCAGCAGCGTCTGCGCCCGGCCGTCCGCGCCACGGATCTCCGGCACCGACCAGGGCACGGGGACCGCCGGGGCGGATCCGCCGCTCACGCCGGCGACAGCGGGCTCCAGGGTCGCACGCAGTTCGATGGTGCGGGACGCCCCGGGCGGCAGCGCCAGATCCCAGCACAGCAGCCCGGCGGAGGCCATGGCACTCTCGGGTGCCGGCTCGGCGGTGACCCGGGCACGCAGTCCCTCCGCCGACCACAGCAGCCCCGCGTCGCACACGCTGGACTGCAGCTCCGGACCGGGAGATCCGGCGGAGACGGCCGCCAGTTCGGCGAGATCGGTCGCCAGGGACACCTCGAACGGGATGCGCAGGGGCCGCGATCCGGTGTTGTGGACGGTGATGCGCTCGGTGCCCCCGGCCGTGCGGAGCCTTTCGACGGTGAGAGCCGGATCGGGTGCCGTGTCGCCCGGAACCCGCGCGACCGAGGTGAACCGCGCTCGTCCGGCCGTCACGAGCCCGCCCTGCACGGGAACCGGGGACGCCCCGGCGATGCGCAGTTCGCAGCGGGCCAGTACCCGCCGGCCGCCCTGGTAGAAGCCGCCGAGGCCGCTTCCGTCCAGTTGCCCGTGCTCCGGCGAGACCGCGAGCGCGGGGGCCGCGACGCACATCACGGCGTCGTGCACCGGTTGCGGCCCCCGGTCCTGCCGGGGCGGCCGGTTGACCGGCTGCGGGCTCATGCCACCTCCACGTCGGATCGCTCGCTCGGGCACTGCCGCCACTACCCACGTAGAACGGCCATGTGGGCACTCGGGTCACGCGCCGTCTACGGTTCCTGATCGGGAAACCGTCCGTATCACCGGAAAGAGAGCCATGGCCGTCTACCGCCAGCCGGGAACCGTCATCACCGACCACACCTTCCGTGTACCGCTCGACCACGCGGATCCGGGCGGTGAGCGGATCGAGGTGTACGCACGGGAGGTCGTCGCCGCCGGGAGGGAAACGGATCCGCTGCCCTGGCTGCTGTTCCTCCAGGGTGGACCGGGCGGCCGGTCGCCGCGGCCGCTGGGCCGCGACGGCTGGCTCACCCGCGCGCTGGACGACTACCGGGTGCTGCTGCTCGACCAGCGCGGCACCGGCCGTTCCACCCCGGCGAACCGGCAGACTCTGCCGCTGCGCGGAGACGCCTCGGCGCAGGCCAGTTATCTGGAGCATTTCCGGGCCGACTCGATCGTGCGTGACTCGGAACTCATCCGCCGCGAGCTCCTCGGCGAGGACGGCCGGTGGAGCCTGCTCGGGCAGAGCTACGGCGGCTTCTGCACCCTTACCTACCTCTCCTTCGCCCCCGAGGGGGTCCGCGAGGCCTTCGTGACCGGCGGGCTCGCCGGCCTGCGCAGCACGGCCGAGGGCGTCTACAGGGCAGCCTATCCCCGCGTGGAGCGGAAGATCGCGGCCCACTACGCGCGCTACCCGGAGGACGTCGAGGCGGTCCGCATGGTCGTGCGGCACCTGCGCGAGCGCGAAGTCCGACTCGCGGACGGCGGTCTGCTGACGGCTGAGGCCTTCCAGGCCACCGGGACGCTGCTCGGCACGGGCACCGGCTCGCACACGCTGCACTATCTGCTCGAGGACGCCTTCGTGACCGGTGGATCCGGCCCGCAGCTCTCCGACTCCTTCCTCGCCGAGGTGCAGGGTCATCTGTCCTTCGCGGGCAATCCGCTCTACGCCGTGCTCCACGAGTCGATCTACGGCCAGCGCTCGGTCTCGCCCCGGGCCACCGGCTGGGCAGCCGAGTCGGTCCGCGCCGAGTTCCCGCAGTTCGACGTCGACAAGGCGCTGGCGGACGACGCGCCGGTACTGCTGACCGGCGAGATGATCTACCCCTGGATGTTCGCGACGGACCCGGCGCTGGCACCGCTGCGCGAGACGGCGCACCATCTGGCGCAGCACGAGCAGTGGCCTGACCTGTACGACCCGGCTCAGCTGGCACGCAACGAGGTGCCGGTGGCGGCGGCCGTGTACCACGACGACATGTACGTGGACACCGCCGACTCGCTCGCCACCGCACGCTCCGTCCGCAACCTGCGCACCTGGGTCACCGACGAGTACGAGCACGACGGGCTCCGGGTGAGTGGCGGCCGGGTCCTCGACCGGCTGATCCGGCTGGTCCGCGGCGAGTTGTGAGCAGCGCCGCCCGGCGGGCACGTGCGACGCTCTGCCGGCGCAGGTAGCGGCGGAGCGGCTCCGGCGAGAGGCCGTTGTTGACCGCGGCATGGAGCAGCCGCGCGAAGGTGTAGTCGGGCGCGAGGTGCAGAGCGCGGCCGAAGGCCACGCGGGCGGTCGCCTCGTCCCCCGCGGACCAGGCCACCCAGCCCGCGAGAGTCAGGGGCGCGGCGGCGTGCTCGTGGTACGGCTCGACGCAGCGCCGGGCGAGCGCCCGCCACAGACGCACCGCCGGGTCGGTGTGCGGCGGGTCCATCCACTCGGCTGCCGCATCGCGGGTGGCTCGGTCCTGGAGCCCGAGGATCATCGAGGCGGCTTCGGCGTCGTCCAGCAGCGCGTCGTCGTCACCGTCGGCCTCCGGACCGTCTCCCACCGGTGTGGCGGCCCGGAAGCGCTCGAGCGCCTCGCGCAGCATGCGCAGGGTGGTGCGCCGCACCTCGTCGGAGTCGTCCCGTTCCAGCATGCGCGGGACGAGGGAGGCGGCCGCCGCGTCCAGGGCCTCCGCGCGGGCGGCGGACGCCGGTGCGCCGGGCGGCGGCGGGGTGAGGCGCTGCTCCATCTCCCTGAGGGAGCCGCCGATCCGCAGACCCGCATAGGCGGCCGCAGCAGCCATCACGGAATCGCCGGACTGTGTGATCCCGATGCCTTCGAGCGGGAATCGTTCGGGATCCGGGCAGCAGTAGGACCACCAGCGTCCGGAGGAGACGCACAGCGCCTCGACGACGGGGACGTCAAGCCTGCCGCAGGCGACCCGCAGCCGCTGGGCCAGTGGGCGCAGCCGTTCCATGACCTGGTGGGGCTCCTCGCCGGGAGCGGGTTCCTGTACGAGGAAGAGCACGATCGCGTCGGGCCGTGCACCACGCTGCTCGCTGCCGTTCACGAGGCATTCCGCCAACTGCTGCGCGGCGCCGGGCCACTCGGCGGCATCCTGCGGGATGCCGAGCCGAGCCCGGCCGCCGAAGCGACCGCGCTCGCCGTGCAGGGCGATCATCAGAATGCTGTCGTCGGGGTGGAAGCCGCAGAGGAAGGGAAGCGCGGCGGCCAGTTCTCCGGGGCTGCGCAGGGTGACCTTCGGATCGTCCGAGGGGCGAGGGGAATCGGTGTGCTGAGTCATGATCCGAAGGTCCCGCAGACCCCGGATGTCCGCCAGCCCCTCGCGAAACCTGTGGACAACTCGCGCATATCATCACACTCATCGGGGGCCGGTTGTCCACAGGCCGCCTTCGCGCGGTTGGCGCGGGTGTCCGTGCCATCGGGTTGCATGGGGGCATGACCACCGTACTGCGCACCGCCGCCGACACGATCCTCAGTCGGCTCGTAGGGGACCCGACGGGCACCGCACGCCTGCGCGAGGACCAGTGGCGCGCCGTCGAGGCGCTGGTCGCACACGGCCGGCGGGCCCTGGTGGTGCAGCGCACGGGCTGGGGCAAGTCCGCCGTGTACTTCGTGGCCACCGCGCTGCTCCGGGAGCGCGGCAGCGGTCCCACGGTGATCGTCTCCCCGCTGCTGGCACTGATGCGGAACCAGATCGACGCCGCCGACCAGGCCGGCATCCGCGCCCGCACCATCAACTCGGCCAATCCCGAGGGATGGGACGCGGTGCAGTCCGAGGTCGCCGCGGGTGAAGTCGACGTCCTGCTGGTGAGCCCGGAGCGGCTACGTCATCGGGGTGACCTTCGGATTCCAGGATGGCCAACGGCTGGATCAAACACCGGATCCGGAGCTTCGGTGCACCGGGATCAGGGAGTCGTGTGCCCTGCGTAGTCGCCAGCACGTCCATCGCATGCTCCCAGAGGCCGGACTCGCGCCAGCGGGTCCAGTAGGCCTGGAGAGTGGCTCGCCGGCCGAACAGTGAGGGGATTTCCTGCCACGGGGTGTCCGTCCGTACCTTGTAGAGGATCCCCAGCATCACCAACTTGGGGTCACCCCTCGCGGCCTGTACGTGATCAAGGGAGCGATCTTCTCCCAGGCCTCGTCCGAGAGGATCGGGACAGTGCGGTTCCTCTCACGAAACCAGGCAGCCAGCGCGCAAGGCTGCCCGGTTCAGGCTGCGGTATCGATCGAATGCCTCGCGGGCGTCAGGGACGAACTCCTTGCGCTGTACCAGGGATTCGAGTTCTGGCTCGGTGAGCCAGTCATGCCAGGAGACTTCCCTGGGCACTCGGCCGGATGGGTGTGGTGATGACGACCTCGTGCAGTCCGAGCCAGTAGGGACTGATAGCTCCCGAGCACAGGAATTTGAGCACGAAGCGCGGGGCGGCATGAACGCCCAGCTCCTCGGACAGCTCCCGGGCTGCCGCCTCCTCGTACGATTCGCCGACATCAGCGGCACCGCCGAGCATCCAGTTGTACTGACCGGGAAAGCGGGACGAATCTTCCGGGCGGCGATGGACAAGGATCCGTCCGTCTTCGTCGCGGCACACGATCGTGGCGATGCGATGCAGCCAGCCTTGACGAATCGCTTCGGCCCGGTCAACAACTCCCAGCACCTGGTCCTGCTCGTCGACACGGTCAACCAGTTCACCCATGGGGCACACGATGCCAGGGGCTGCTCGCCACGGAGCCAGCGGGCTCTCGTCCTAGCTCGCGCCGCCGGGGGCCCGTCAGCAACCTGACGGGTCCTCATGCAAGATCGAG
>NZ_JBYIQP010000092.1:0-26292 GCF_057707665.1 Actinacidiphila sp. bgisy167
ACGGGGCACTGACAGCCGGTCCCGGACGGGGACGCGGCGGCAACCGGCCGCACGCCGCGCCACCCGTGAGGGTGGCCGTTCTCGACAGGTCTGTCACAGGCGGTGGGAGACCGGCCGCACGGGGGGATGGGGCGCGCATGACGCGCAACGACTTCGCCCCCGCCGTCCGCTGGCTCGCCCGCGAGCAGGACCGGGTCACCACCGTCGCCCAGCTCGCCGCGGCGGGCGTTCCGCAGAGCAGGCTGCGCGAGTGGTGCCGACCCGGTGGCCGGTGGCAGCGCCCGCTGCCCCGGGTGGTCGTCCTGCAGACCGGTCCGCTCACCGCCGCGCAGCGGTCCAGGGCGGCGCTGGCCTTCGCCGGTCACCCCCAGCTCCCGGCCATGATCACCGGCGCGGCGGGGCTCGCCCTGCACGGTGTCGGCGTGGCCGCGCCACCGTGCGGCCTCCCGGTGGTGGACGTGCTCGTCCCGAGCGGGCGCCGCATCCGTACCCACACCTGGGCGCGGGTGCACCATGTCCGCGGGCTCCCTGCGCCCGACGCCGTGGCCGGTGTGCCCGTGGCGCCGTTGGTGCGGGCGGCGGCTGACGGCGTGCGGGAGTCCGTCGACCCCGAGTGGGCCCTGGAGGTGGTCCGCGAACTGGTCGTGACGCTCGGGGTGCCCGCCCCCGCGCTCGCCGCGGAACTGGGCGGGGCGGTGCTGGCCCGGCGCCCCACCGTGGCGGCCTTCCTGGACGCCATGGACTGCGGGCCGCGGGCCGCCTCCGCCGAGCCGATGGCCCGCGCCCTGGTGGCGCGGGCCGGGCTGCGCCAACCCCTGTGGCGTCCCACGCTCCGGTTCGACGGTGCTTTCCTCGGCTCGCCCGACGCCTACTGGGTACGGGACGGCCTCGTCCTCGACCTCGGCCCGGGGACCGGGCGCGGCCGGTTGGAGTCGGCGGGGCTGCGTGTGCTGAGAGTCGCGCCCGCCGCCCTCACCCGGAGCCCCGGCGAGGTCGTCGCCGCCCTGCGCGCCGCCCTGGCGGCGGGGCCGTACGGGCCCCTGGACCGCATCACCGCGCTGCCCGGGGCCAGATGAGCGGGGTCCGCGCGACGGCGTGCCGCCTCGGCGGCCGCGAGGCGGGGGTGGCGAGCCACGCTTGTGCCCGCACGTCTGCCGCCCCGCTTGCCCGGTCCGCGGCGGCGGCCCGAGGCCGTGTCACGCGCGGTGGCCGCCGGGTGTCCGCCCGCCGGGCACAGGCCGGAGGCCGCCAGACGGCGGCCGCGGCACCCCTGCGACCCTCGGCCGGGGCAGGTCGGAGCCGGTTGTCGGTGGGGGGTCGTACCGTTGACCCATGCGGCCCGTATCAGACATCGAACGCACTGTGGCGCCCTTCGAGGTCGTCAGCCCCTACCAGCCCAGCGGCGACCAGCCGGCCGCCATCGACGACCTCGAGCGGCGCGTCCGCGCGGGGGAGAACGATGTCGTCCTGCTCGGCGCCACAGGCACCGGAAAGTCGGCGACCACCGCCTGGATGATCGAACGGCTGCAGCGCCCGACCCTGGTCATGGCGCCCAACAAGACCCTGGCCGCCCAGCTGGCGAACGAGTTCCGCGAGCTGCTGCCGAACAACGCGGTCGAGTACTTCGTGTCGTACTACGACTACTACCAGCCCGAGGCGTACGTCCCGCAGACGGACACCTACATCGAGAAGGACTCCTCGATCAACGAGGAGGTGGAGCGGCTGCGCCACTCCACCACCAACTCGCTGCTGACCCGCCGCGACGTTGTCGTCGTCGCCTCGGTGTCCTGCATCTACGGCCTCGGCACCCCCCAGGAGTACGTCGACCGCATGGTCCGGCTCAGGGTCGGCGACGAGATCGACCGTGACGCCCTGCTGCGCAAGTTCGTCGACATCCAGTACGCGCGCAACGACGTCGCGTTCACCCGCGGCACCTTCCGGGTGCGCGGCGACACCATCGAGATCTTCCCGGTCTACGAGGAGCTCGCCGTCCGCATCGAGATGTTCGGCGACGAGATCGAGGCCCTGTACACGCTGCACCCGCTCACCGGCGAGATCATCACCGACGACCAGCAGCTCTACGTCTTCCCCGCGACCCACTACGTCGCCGGCCCGGAGCGCATGGAGCGGGCCATCGCCGGCATCGAGAAGGAGCTGGGCGAGCAGCTCGCGGTCATGGAGAAGCAGGGCAAGCTGCTGGAGGCGCAGCGCCTGCGGATGCGCACCACGTACGACATCGAGATGATGCGGCAGATCGGCACCTGCTCCGGCATCGAGAACTACTCGCGGCACATCGACGGCCGTGAGGCGGGCTCCGCCCCGTCCACGCTGATCGACTACTTCCCCGAGGACTTCGTGCTCGTCATCGACGAGTCGCACGTCACCGTGCCCCAGATCGGCGCCATGTACGAGGGCGACGCCTCGCGCAAGCGCACCCTGGTCGACCACGGCTTCCGGCTGCCCTCCGCCCTCGACAACCGCCCGCTGAAGTGGGAGGAGTTCCTGGAGCGGGTCGGCCAGACGGTCTATCTGTCCGCGACCCCCGGCTCGTACGAGCTCTCCCGCGGCGACGGTGTGGTCGAGCAGATCATCCGCCCGACCGGCCTGGTGGACCCCGAGGTGATCGTCAAGCCCACCAAGGGGCAGATCGACGACCTCGTCCACGAGATCCGGCTGCGCGCCGAGCGCGACGAACGGGTCCTGGTCACCACGCTCACCAAGAAGATGGCCGAGGACCTCACCGACTACATGCTGGAACTCGGCATCCAGGTGCGGTATCTGCACAGCGACATCGACACCCTGCGCCGGGTGGAGCTGCTGCGCGAGCTGCGGGCCGGCGAGTACGACGTACTGGTCGGCATCAACCTGCTCCGCGAGGGCCTGGACCTGCCCGAGGTGTCGCTGGTGGCCATCCTCGACGCCGACAAGGAGGGCTTCCTGCGCTCCGGCACCTCCCTGATCCAGACCATCGGCCGCGCGGCGCGCAACGTATCCGGTCAGGTCCACATGTACGCGGACAAGATCACCCCGGCGATGGAGAAGGCCATCGAGGAGACCAACCGGCGCCGGGCCAAGCAGATCGCCTACAACGAGGAGCGGGGCATCGACCCGCAGCCGTTGCGGAAGAAGATCGCGGGCATCCTGGACTCCTTCGCCCGTGAGGACGCCGACACCGAGGAGCTGCTGGGTTCGGGCCGCCAGCGTTCGCGCGGCAAGGCTCCGGTGCCGGGGCTGTCCGCCAAGGCGGGCGAGAAGCGGGAGGCCAAGAGCCTGCCCGCCGCCGAACTGGCCGACCTGATCGCCGAGCTGACCGAGCAGATGCACGCCGCCGCCGCGGACCTGCAGTTCGAGGTCGCGGCCCGGCTGCGCGACGAGGTGGGCGAACTGAAGAAGGAGCTGCGGCAGATGAGGGAGGCCGGCGTGGCCTGACCGCAGCGGCTGCCCTGAAGTCTGCCGAACCACGGTGACCTACCGGCGCGTCTCCCCTAGGGTGCGACGCAACCGCACGTCGGCAGAACGGTCGAGAGGGGACAGCGCGTGACGGTCAACATGACCAAGGGCCAGAAGATCAGCCTGCAGAAGTCGGACGGGGGAAGCCTCACAGCGGTTCGCATGGGACTCGGCTGGCAGGCCGCCCCGCGTCGCGGTCTGTTCGGTTCCCGCACCCGGGAGATCGACCTCGACGCCTCCGCGGTGCTTTTCGCCGGCAAGCAGCCCGTGGACGTCGTGTTCTTCCAGCACCTCGTCAGCGACGACGGCTCGGTCCGGCACACCGGCGACAACCTCGTCGGCGGTGCCGGACAGGGCGGTGACGACGAGGCGATCCTGGTCGACCTGCAGCGGGTGCCGGTGCATGTCGACCAGATCGTCTTCACCGTCAACTCCTTCACCGGGCAGACCTTCCAGGAGGTGCAGAACGCCTTCTGCCGCCTGGTCGACGAGACCAACGGCCAGGAGCTGGCGCGCTACACCCTGACCGGGGGCGGCAACTACACGGCGCAGATCATGGCGAAGGTGCAGCGCAGTGGCGACGGCTGGTCCATGACCGCGATCGGCTCCCCGGCCAACGGCCGTACCTTCCAGGACCTCATGCCGGCCATCGTGCCGGCGCTCTGACCGTCCACGGGGGGGTGGGCACGATGATCGAACTGGTCCACGGGCAGAACCATCCGCTTCCCGGCACCTCACTGGACGTGCGGGTGCCGGCCGGCACCCCGGTGCTGGCCGGTGTCTCGCTGGGCGACGGGCAGGGGCGGGTGAGCGGCCCCGGCTCCGTCGCCCACCCCGGGGCGCCGCGACTGCCCGGGATCGAGGCGCCCGCGCTCCTCGCCGCCGAGCAACGCGTCACCGCGGACCTGGCGGCCGTCCCGGCGGACGTGGACCGCGTGCACATCCTGCTGGCGCTGCCGCCGGGCGCGGCAGCGCCGACGCGTTTCGGGGCCTGCCCCGCCCCGCACCTGACCGTCGCAGATTCCGGCGGGGCGCCGTTCGTGAGCTTCACCGTCACTGGCCTGAGCAGCGAGGCGGCGATCGTCGCCCTGGAGTTCTATCGACGCCGGGGCGCCTGGAAGGTACGGGCGCTCGGCCAGGGCTACGCGGGCGGAATCGCCGAGCTGCTGCGCGACCACGGGCTGAACCGTCCCGACGCGGACGCCGTGGCCGCCCGGCTCGCGGACGCCGTCCGGTCTGCGCCCGCGGCGCCCACCTCGCCGCAACCGGCCGCCTCGGCACCGCCACTGCCCCCGCCGTCGACCTCGCCTTCCGTTCCCACGGAAGCCGTCCGGCCTGGGCCCGCGACGGCCTCGGCGTACGCGCCCGTCGCCGGTGACGCCGCCGGCCGGAGCATGGAGGAACGGCTCCACAACCAGATCTGGGGCATGTTCGAGGACCTGGCCCGCACAGTGGCCGCCTACCGCAGCGCCGTCGCTTTCGCCGAGTCCCGTCTCGACCAGGAACTGGACACCCTCCTCGCCGACCCGCGCACCCGCGTCGGTCCCGCCGCCGACGCCGCCCGCGACCAGGCCAGGGCCCGCCAAGCCGAGCTGGTGGACCGGGCCCGTGCTGTGCTCGACCGCGACCTGGACCAGCTGACCGCCGAGGCCGAGGTCGTCGAGCCCGCACTGCCGCCGCCCTACGCGGGCTGGGAGAGCCCGGTCTGGCACGGCTACCGCGTCCCGGCCGACCCGCCCATGGCTGTCCGGCTCGGCGACCTCCACCTGCCGGAGCGACCCGAACTGCGCGTCCCCCTGCTGGTACGGCTGCCCCTGGAGCGGGGTCTGTGGGTGGACAGCGCCCAGGACCGCCGCCGGGCGGTGGAGGTGGCCGTGGCGCTCGCCGCACGCCTGCTCGCCTCCTACCCGGCCGGGGAGTGCGCCGTCCAGGTCGTCGATCCGGTGGGTTCTGCCGCTGCCGCGCTGGCCCCGTTCACGGACTCCGACGCGCTGCACGAACCGCCTGCCGCGGGAGCCGGCGGCGTGGCGGCGGTGCTCGCCCGCCTCACCCGGCAGGTCGACCTGGCTCAGATGGCGCTGCGTGCCGGCGCGCCCGCCGGGGTGCCCCCGAGCGGGGACCCGGCGCGCCAGGTGCTGGTCGTCAACGACTTCCCGCAGGGGTTCGACGACCGGACGATCAACCGACTGCGCTATCTCGCCGACGAGGGTCCGCAGGTCGGCGTCCATCTCCTTCTGGTCGCCGACCGCGGGGACGCTCGCGAGTACGGGCCGCTCCTCGACCCGTTGTGGCGCTCGATGATGCGGTTGACCCCGGAGGCCGACGATCACCTCGCGGACCCCTGGGTCGGCCACGCCTGGACGTACGAACCGCTGCTCGCCCCGCCCGGCAGCGCGGTCCTCCTCCAGGTGCTGCGCCAGGTGGCGGCGGCGCGCCGCACCTATGACCCGGGTCGCCCGTGACCCGGCCCGGACCGGCCGCCCCGCAGGCCGGTCGGGGGCGCGCTCCAGCTATCCGGTTGACCGTGACTTTACTCTCTTTACCTTTCCTTGGGATTTCATGTAGTGTCCTTTACGCGGAGGGGAGTACTCCCTGCATGCGGTGCATCCCGCCAGCACGGGCCGAACGGCCCCGGGACACCGGCCCGGCCCACTGGCCCGGGTGGAAGAGACCTCCGGCAGCGACAACGCTGACAATCGCCAGCCCATCTGCCGGAGGAATTGCGTGGACGTGTCCCTCACCCTGTGGGTGCTGACCATCGCCGGTCTGTGCGCCCTTATCGCCGCCGACTTCTTCATCGGGCGCAAGCCCCACGAGGTGTCGGTCAAGGAAGCCGGCACCTGGACGATCGTCTGGATCGTCCTGGCCGCCCTGTTCGGCGTCGGCCTGCTGCTTTTCGCCGGCGGCGGGCCCGCGGGCGAGTTCTTCGCGGGCTACATCACAGAGAAGTCGCTCAGTGTCGACAACCTCTTCGTGTTCGTCCTGATCATGGCGAAGTTCGCGGTGCCGACCCAGTACCAGCAGCGCGTCCTGCTCTTCGGCGTCCTCATCGCGCTGGTCCTGCGCGCGATCTTCATCGCCGCCGGCGCCGCCATCATCGCCAGCTTCTCCTGGGTGTTCTACATCTTCGGCGCCTTCCTCATCTGGACCGCGTGGAAGCTGATCCAGGAGGCCCGCGCCGAGGAGCACGACGAGGAGTTCGAGGAGAACAGGCTGCTCAAGGCCGCCGAACGCCGCTTCGGCGTCGCCGACCGCTACCACGGCACCAAGCTCTTCATCCAGCAGAACGGCAAGCGGGTCATGACCCCGATGCTGGTGGTCATGCTGGCGATCGGCACCACCGACGTGCTGTTCGCCCTCGATTCCATCCCGGCGATCTTCGGCCTCACCCAGGACCCGTACATCGTCTTCACCGCAAACGCCTTCGCCCTGATGGGCCTGCGTCAGCTGTACTTCCTGATCGGCGGTCTGCTGAAAAAGCTCGTCCACCTCTCCTACGGGCTGTCGGTCATCCTCGGCTTCATCGGGGTGAAGCTCGTGCTGCACGCCCTGCACGAGTCGGGGGTGCACGTCCCCGAGATCAGCATCCCGTTCTCCCTCGGCTTCATCGTGGCGGTCCTTGCTGTCACCACGGTGACCAGCCTCATGGCGTCGCGGAAGCAGGCGGCCGTGGAGGGGCGCGACGAGGAGCACATCGACGTCTGACCCCGGGGGCCTCGTGCCCGGCAGGGGTGCTCGGCAGCCCGCCGCGGCACCCCTGCGTCGGATCCGGCCGCGGTGACGCCCCGGTCTGCGGCGGCGCCCCGGCGGGCGCCGCCGCAGGCTTGCTACCAGCCCCGCTCGCGCCATTCGTCGAGGTGGGGGCGCTCGTCGCCGAGCGTGGTGTCCCTGCCGTGACCGGGATAGACCCAGGTCTCGTCGGGCAGGCGGTCGAAGAGCTTGGCCTTGACGCCCTCGAAGAGGCTGGTGAAGTGGTCCGGGTTGCTGTGCGTGTTCCCCACGCCGCCCGGGAACAGGCAGTCACCGGTGAAGACGTGCGGGTGACCGTGGGGGTCGTCGTAGACGAGGACGATGCTGCCGGGTGTGTGCCCGACCAGGTGCCGGGCGGTGAGCTCGACCCGGCCGACGCGGATCCGGTCACCGTCCTCGACCGGCACGTCCGTGGGGACGGGGATCCCCTCGGCGTCGTGGCGGCCCGCGTAGGTGCGGGCGCGAGTGGCGTCGACCACCGCTTGCAGCGCCTGCCAGTGGTCGGCGTGCCGGTGCGTGGTCACCACGGACGCGAGACCGTCGCCGCCGACGACCTCGAGGAGCGTGTGCGCGTCGTTCGCCGCGTCGATGAGCAACTGCTCGTCGGTGGAGCGGCAGCGCAGCAGATACGCGTTGTTGTCCATGGGGCCGACCGCGACCTTGGTGATGATGAGGTCCTTCAGTTCGTGCACGTCGGGCGCGCCCCCGACCCTGACTTCGCCGCTGTACGTCATGCCGTCAGCCTAGCTAGTGGCGGCAGCACCGGCGGGGGCCGCTCCGGCCGCACGCTCAGACCCTCGCAGCCGGAGCGGCCGCTGACCCGGGCGAGCAGCGCGTGCCGGGGGGCCGACGACGGTGAGTCCGGGATCGGCGGCGGCGCCGATCGACCACTTCTCGCCGTTGTCGGTGTCGCGGACGCGGACGGCGGCGACCCCCTGGTGGCCGGAGGGCGATGACGGCGCGGAGCTCCCGGGCCGCGGAGTCCTCGGGGAGGTGCGCGAAGGTGGACTCCAGACGGAGGTCGACGTGGGGGAGGAGACCTCCATGAGCCGCAGGCGCGGGATCCCCGCCGCGGCGATCACCCGCCCGGAGCGCATGACGACCTGTGCCGCCCACTTCCGCGGCGGCAGCCCCTCGATGGCCGGGGACAGCCGGTCGGCCGAGTGCCGCAGGTCGCCGAGGTGCCCGGCGAGCGTGCGGCCGGCGCCCTTCTCGCTGTCCTTGCCGCGGCTGCCGCCGACCCGCACTGCGGGGTCTCCTCGCCGGTGCGGGCCCAGGTCATGAGGTGACCCGCGGGTCGGCGTTTGCGCGCGAGGTGGGACATCACATGGCCGCGCGACCAGCCCGGGAGGAGCGAGGGCCCGGCGGCGGACGAGGGGGCATGGCGGCAACGGTCTCGATCAGCCGTCCGGTGGCCGCACGGAGCTCGGCCGCATCGCGGACGGGATCGGGTCGTTGGACAGACTTCCGGGGCCGGGTGTTCGGTCCTGGCGGCGTCCCCACTGTGAGGACGACCGCGCGGCCACTCGTTCGGGTGAAGCTACCGCACCGATGCCTGAAATCGAATGTGCGTGCTATAGGCTCGCTGTCATCTCGACCGGAAGAAAACTCGTTGGCGCCCCGTTTAGGCTGTCTGGGGGTGCTGTCCCCTTGTCTGTCTTTTGAAAGGTGCGCACTGGCGTGGCCGATCGTCTCACCGTCCGTGGCGCTCGCGAGCACAATCTGAAGAATGTCTCGCTCGACCTGCCACGGGACTCGCTCATCGTGTTCACCGGCCTCTCGGGGTCGGGCAAGTCCTCCCTGGCGTTCGACACGATCTTCGCCGAGGGCCAGCGTCGCTACGTGGAGTCGCTCTCTTCCTACGCCCGGCAGTTCCTGGGCCAGATGGACAAGCCGGACGTCGACTTCATCGAGGGCCTGTCGCCGGCGGTCTCGATCGACCAGAAGTCCACCTCGCGCAACCCGCGCTCGACGGTCGGCACGATCACCGAGGTCTACGACTACCTCCGCCTGCTCTTCGCTCGCATCGGCAAGCCGCACTGCCCCGAATGCGGCCGGCCGATCTCCCGGCAGTCGCCCCAGGCGATCGTGGACCGGGTACTCGAACTGGAGGAGGGCTCCCGCTTCCAGGTGCTGTCGCCGCTGGTGCGCGAGCGCAAGGGCGAGTTCGTCGACCTCTTCTTCGACCTGCAGACCAAGGGCTACAGCCGGGCCCGGGTGGACGGTGCGACCATCCAGCTGACCGACCCGCCGAAGCTCAAGAAGCAGGAGAAGCACACCATCGAGGTGGTCGTCGACCGCCTCACCGTCAAGGAGAGCGCCAAGCGCCGGCTGACCGACTCGGTCGAGACCGCCCTGGGCCTGTCCGGCGGCATGGTGATCCTGGACTTCGTCGACCTCCCCGAGGACGACCCGCAGCGCGAGCGGATGTTCTCCGAGCACCTCTACTGCGCCTATGACGACCTGTCCTTCGAAGAGATGGAGCCGCGCTCCTTCTCCTTCAACTCGCCTTTCGGCGCCTGCCCCGAGTGCACCGGCATCGGTACCCGCATGGAGGTCGACCCGGAGCTCATCGTCCCGGACGAGGACAAGTCCCTCGACGAGGGCGCCATCGCACCCTGGTCGCTCGGTCACACACGGGACTACTTCCAGCGCCTGGTCGGCGCGCTCGCCGACGAGCTGGGCTTCCGTACCGACATCCCCTGGGCGGGGCTGCCGCAGCGTGCGAAGAAGGCACTCCTCAACGGCCACAAGACGCAGATCGCGGTGCGCTACCGCAACCGCTACGGGCGCGAGCGCTCCTACACCACCTCCTTCGAGGGGGCGATCCCCTTCGTGCGGCGCCGGCACGCGGAGTCCGAGAGCGACTCGAGCCGGGAGCGCTTCGAGGGGTACATGCGCGAGGTGCCCTGCCCCACCTGTGAGGGCACCCGCCTCAAGCCGATCGTGCTGGCGGTCACCGTCCAGGGCAAGTCCATCGCCGAGGTCGCAGCGATGTCCATCAGTGACTGCGCGGAGTTCCTGCGCGGCATGAAGCTGAGCGCCCGCGAGAAGACCATCGCCGAACGGGTGCTCAAGGAGGTCAACGAGCGGCTGCGCTTCCTGGTCGACGTCGGTCTGGACTACCTGTCGCTCAACCGGGCGGCCGGTACCCTCTCCGGCGGTGAGGCCCAGCGCATCCGGCTGGCGACGCAGATCGGCTCAGGCCTGGTGGGCGTGCTCTATGTGCTGGACGAGCCGTCGATCGGCCTGCACCAGAGGGACAACCACCGGCTCATCGAGACCCTGGTGCGGCTGCGCGACCTCGGCAACACCCTGATCGTGGTGGAGCACGACGAGGACACCATCAAGACCTCCGACTGGGTGGTGGACATCGGCCCGGGTGCGGGTGAGCACGGTGGCAAGGTGGTGCACAGCGGTTCGCTCAAGGAGCTGCTGCGCAACAAGGAGTCGCTGACCGGCCAGTACCTGGCGGGCAAGCGGCAGATCCCGATCCCGCAGACGCGGCGCCCGGTCGACGGGGAGCGCCGGCTGACCGTGCACGGTGCCCGGGAGAACAATCTGCGGGACATCGACGTGTCCTTCCCGCTGGGTGTCTTCACGGCGGTTACCGGCGTCTCCGGCTCCGGGAAGTCGACCCTGGTCAACGACATCCTCTACACCCACCTGGCCCGTGAGCTGAACGGCGCCCGGGGCGTCCCGGGCCGGCACACCCGTGTCGCCGGTGACGACCTGGTCGACAAGGTCGTCCATGTCGACCAGTCGCCGATCGGCCGCACCCCGCGTTCCAACCCGGCCACGTACACCGGTGTGTTCGACCACGTGCGCAGGCTCTTCGCCGAGACGATGGAGGCGAAGGTGCGCGGCTATCTGCCGGGCCGCTTCTCCTTCAACGTCAAGGGCGGCCGCTGTGAGAACTGCTCAGGCGACGGCACGATCAAGATCGAGATGAACTTCCTCCCGGACGTCTATGTGCCGTGCGAGGTCTGCCATGGCGCCCGGTACAACCGGGAGACCCTGGAGGTCCACTACAAGGGCAAGTCCATCGCCGAGGTCCTGGACATGCCGATCTCCGAGGCACTGGACTTCTTCGAGGCCGTGCCGACGATCGCCCGGCATCTGCGCACCCTCACCGAGGTCGGGCTGGGTTACGTCCGGCTGGGGCAGTCCGCCACGACCCTGTCCGGTGGCGAGGCCCAGCGTGTGAAACTCGCCTCCGAACTGCAGAAGCGTTCGACCGGCCGCACGGTCTACGTGCTGGACGAGCCCACCACGGGTCTGCACTTCGAGGACATCAGCAAGCTGATCAAGGTGCTCTCCGGGCTGGTCGAGAAGGGCAACACCGTGATCGTCATCGAGCACAACCTGGATGTGATCAAGACCGCGGACTGGGTCATCGACATGGGCCCCGAGGGCGGCAGCGGCGGTGGTCTGGTGATCGCCGAGGGCACCCCGGAGCAGGTCGCGGGAGTGGGCGCGAGCCACACCGGCAAGTTCCTCAGGGACATCCTGGGCGCCGAGCGGATCTCCGACGCTCCGCCGCCCCCGGCCAAGAAGCGGGCAGCCCCGCGAAAGAAGGCGGCGGCGAAGCCCTGACAATCGCCTCGGCTTCGGCACGTAAAGTACAGCTTTCAAGCTCTTCTCTTATGTGCCGAAGCGGAGTACCCATGGCCGACACCCCCGTCCTGCCCCCCTGCCGCCGAACCGTTCTGAAGGGCGCGGCCCTCGCCGGCGTCGCGGGGGTCGGCCTGACGGCCTGCACGGGTCCCGGCTCGGCGGTCCCCGACGGCCCCGTGGAGCTGGGCGCCGCCACCGAGGTCCCGGTCGGCGGGGCCAAGCTCTACCGCGAGGCCAGGATCGTCGTGGCGCAGCCCACGCAGGGCAGTTACCGGGCCTTCAGCGCCGTGTGCACCCACCAGGGCTGCACCTGCGACACGGTGGAGGGCACCGCCCTGTCCTGCCCCTGCCACGGCAGCGTCTTCGACGCGGCCACCGGCGCGGTCCGCACCGGCCCCGCGACGAAGCCGCTGACCACGCTCGACGTCCAGGTCAAGGACGGCAAGCTCATCGCCGTGGCCGGGGCCTGAGACGACGGGAATGTCACCGTCAATCAGTAGGGTGGGGACATGGCCGATCCCTCCAGCTACCGCCCCAAGCCGGGACAGATTCCGGACTCCCCCGGGGTGTACAAGTTCCGGGACCAGCACGGCCGGGTGATCTACGTCGGGAAGGCGAAGAGCCTGCGCCAGAGGCTCTCCTCGTACTTCCAGGACCTCGCGAACCTGCACCAGCGCATCCGCACCATGGTCACCACCGCCGCCTCCGTGGAGTGGACGGTGGTGACCACGGAGGTCGAGGCGCTGCAGCTGGAGTACTCCTGGATCAAGGAGTACGACCCGCGCTTCAATGTGAAGTACCGCGACGACAAGAGCTACCCCTCGCTCGCCGTCACCCTCAACGAGGAGTTCCCCCGCGTCCAGGTGATGCGCGGCCCCAAGCGCAAGGGCGTGCGCTACTTCGGCCCGTACGCGCACGCCTGGGCGATCCGCGAGACGGTGGACCTGCTGCTGCGGGTCTTCCCCGTGCGCACCTGCTCCGCAGGGGTGTTCAAGCGCTCCGCGCAGATCGGCCGCCCCTGCCTCCTGGGTTACATCGGCAAGTGCTCGGCCCCCTGCGTCGCCCGGGTCAGCGCCGCGGAGCACCGCGAACTGGCCGAGGAGTTCTGCGACTTCATGGCCGGTCGGACGGGCACCTATCTGCGCCGCCTGGAACAGCAGATGCGGGACGCTGCCGCCGCGATGGAGTACGAGCGGGCCGCGCGGCTCCGCGACGACATCGAGGCGCTCAAACGCGCCATGGAGAAGAACGCGGTCGTCCTCGCCGACGCCACAGACGCCGACCTGATCGCCGTCGCCGAGGACGAGCTGGAGGCCGCAGTCCAGATCTTCCACGTCCGCGGCGGCCGGGTACGCGGCCAGCGCGGCTGGGTGACCGACCGGGTCGAGGAGGTCGGCACCGCCGAGTTGGTCGAGCACGCCCTGCAGCAGCTGTACGGCGAGGAGCAGGGCGAAGGGGTGCCCAAGGAGGTGCTGGTGCCCGCGCTGCCCGAGCCCTGCGAGCCGGTGCAGCAGTGGCTCACCGAGCGCCGAGGCTCACAGGTCAGCCTGCGGATACCGCAGCGCGGCGACAAGAAGGACCTGATGGCCACCGTGCAGCGCAACGCGCAGCAGGCTCTGGCGCTGCACAAGACCCGGCGGGCGTCCGACCTCACCACGCGCTCTCGCGCGCTGGAGGAGATCGCCGAGGCGCTGGACCTGGACTCGGCGCCGCTGCGCATCGAGTGCTTCGACATCTCCCATCTCCAGGGTGACGACGTCGTGGCCTCGATGGTGGTCTTCGAGGACGGGCTGGCCCGCAAGAGCGAGTACCGCCGCTTCCAGATCAAGGGCTTCGCCGGCCAGGACGACGTCCGGTCGATGCACGAGGTGGTCTCCCGGCGCTTCCGCCGCTACCTGCTGGAGAAGCAGAAGACGGGCGAGTGGGTCGACGGCGACGGCGGTTCGGGCGCCACTGGTGCCGGCGGGGACGCGGGAGGCGACGCGGAGGCCGCCGGCGGACCCGTCGACCCGGACACGGGCCGGCCGCGCAAGTTCGCCTATCCGCCGCAGTTGGTCGTCGTCGACGGCGGGCAGCCGCAGGTCGCCGCCGCCCAGCGGGCCCTGGAGGAGCTCGGCGTGGAGGACGTGGCCGTGTGCGGCCTGGCCAAGCGCCTGGAGGAGGTCTGGCTGCCCGGTGAGGACGACCCGGTCATCCTGCCCCGCACCAGCGAGGGCCTGTATCTGCTGCAGCGGGTGCGTGACGAGGCCCACCGCTTCGCCATCGCCTACCAGCGCACCAAGCGCTCCACATCCATGAGGGCCGGTGCCCTGGACTCGGTGCCGGGCCTCGGCGAGAGCCGCCGCCAGGCACTGCTCAAGCACTTCGGCTCGCTCAAGCGGCTGCGGCAGGCGACGGTCGAGCAGATCTGCGAGGTCCCGGGGGTCGGGCCGCGCACCGCCGAGGCCGTGCTTGCCGCGCTGGCCGGGGCCGCCCCTGCCGGACCGGCGGTGAACACCGCCACAGGAGAGATCATCGAGGAAGAGGGGACGGCCGGTCCGGTGACCGTCCTCATGGAACGGGGGCACGACTGATGCATGCGAACGACGGAGACGGAGCACAGGTGACGACCGGAGGAGCGGGCGAGGCCGCCGAGGCCATCCCCGAACTCGTGATCATCTCAGGCATGTCCGGTGCCGGGCGCAGCCACGCGGCCAAGTGCCTGGAGGACCTCGGCTGGTTCGTCGTGGACAACCTCCCGCCGGCCCTCATCCCCACCATGGTCGACCTCGGCGCCCGTTCCCAGGGCAACGTGGCGCGGATCGCGGTGGTCGTGGACGTCCGCGGCCGGCGCTTCTTCGACAACCTCCGCGAGTCCCTCGCGGATCTGGACACCAAGGGGGTCAAGCGCCGGGTGCTCTTCCTGGAGGCGTCCGACGAGACGCTGGTGCGGCGCTTCGAATCGGTGCGCCGCCCGCACCCGTTGCAGGGCGACGGGCGCATCGTCGACGGCATCGCCAAGGAGCGGGAGCTGCTGAGCGAGCTGCGCGGCGACGCCGACCTGGTGATCGACACCTCCAGCCTCAACGTCCACGAGCTGCGGGCCAAGATGGACGCCCAGTTCGCCGGCGAGGAGGAGCCGGAGCTGCGGGCCACCGTCATGTCCTTCGGCTTCAAGTACGGCCTTCCCGTCGACGCCGACCTGGTCGCGGACTGCCGTTTCCTGCCCAACCCGCACTGGGTGCCGGAGCTGCGCCCGTACACCGGTCTCAACGACGAGGTCGCCACCTACGTCTTCAACCAGCCTGGCGCCAAGGAGTTCCTGGACCGCTACGCGGAGTTGCTGCACATCGTCAACGCCGGCTACCGCCGCGAGGGCAAGCGCTACGTGACCATCGCGGTCGGCTGCACCGGTGGCAAGCACCGCAGCGTGGCCATGTCCGAGCGCCTGGCCGCCCGGCTGTCCGGCGACGGGGTGGAGACGGTGGTCGTCCACCGGGACATGGGGCGCGAGTGATCAGGACGACTCGGCGCTTTCGCCGGTCGGCAGGACGCAGCGGGGCGACGCCCAAAGTCGTGGCATTGGGAGGCGGACATGGACTGTCCGCCTCTCTCTCGGCGCTGCGCCGCATCACCCAGGACCTGACCGCCGTGGTCACGGTCGCCGACGACGGCGGCTCCAGCGGCCGCCTCCGCCAGGAGATGGGCGTGCTGCCGCCCGGCGACCTGCGCAAGGCGCTGGCCGCGCTGTGCGGCGACGACGAGTGGGGCCGGACCTGGTCCCAGGTCGTCCAGCACCGTTTCGTCAGCCAGGGCGAACTGCACGGCCACGCCGTGGGCAACCTGCTGATCGTGGCGCTGTGGGAGCAACTCGGGGACCCGGTGGCGGCCCTGGAGTGGGTGGGCCGGCTGCTCGGCGCCCACGGCCGGGTGCTGCCCATGTCGGCGGTGCCGCTGGAGCTCACGGCCACGGTGCGCGGCCACGACCCCGCGAGGCCGGACGAGGTCACGACCGTGCACGGCCAGGCCACCGTCGCCCTCACCCCCGGCGAAGTGCAGGAGGTGCAACTGGTGCCGCACGACCCGCCGGCCGTCCCCGAAGCCGTCCAGGCGGTGCTCGACGCGGACTGGGTGGTGCTCGGCCCCGGTTCGTGGTTCTCCTCCGTGATGCCCCACCTGCTGGTGCCCGATCTGGTGTCCGCGCTCATGGAGACCAGGGCCCGCAAGGTGCTCGCCCTGAACCTCGCGCCGCAACCGGGTGAGACCGAGGGCTTTTCTCCGCAGCGTCACTTGGAGGTTTTGGCCCGACACGCCCCTAAACTCACCATCGACGTGGTGCTGGCCGACGAGGCCGCCGTACTCGACCGCGACAGCCTCATACAGGCAGCCGAGCGGTTGTCGGGCACGGTGGAGCTGGCCCGGGTCGCCGCCCCCGACGGGCCGCGGCACGATCCGGAACTGCTGGCGGCCGCGTACGACCGGATTTTTCGTATGCATGGAAGGATCGGCCCATGGCGATGACGGCAGCGGTGAAGGACGAGATCTCCCGGCTTCCCGTCACCCGGACCTGCTGCCGGAAGGCGGAGGTCTCGGCGATCCTGAGGTTCGCGGGTGGACTGCACCTGGTCAGCGGACGGATCGTGATCGAGGCGGAGCTGGACACCGGCATCGCCGCGCGCAGGCTGCGCAAGGACATCCTGGAGATCTTCGGGCACTCCTCCGACCTGGTGGTCATGGCGCCGGGCGGGCTGCGCCGCGGCAGCCGGTACGTGGTGCGGGTGGTCGCCGGCGGTGACCAGTTGGCCCGCCAGACCGGTCTGGTGGACGGCCGGGGCCGTCCCATCCGGGGGCTGCCCCCGCAGGTCGTGTCCGGGGCCACCTGCGACGCCGAGGCCGCCTGGCGCGGCGCCTTCCTGGCCCACGGCTCGCTCACCGAGCCCGGTCGCTCCTCGTCCCTGGAGGTCACCTGCCCCGGACCCGAGGCGGCGCTCGCCCTGGTCGGCGCCGCCCGCCGGCTGCAGATCGCGGCCAAGGCGCGCGAGGTCCGCAACGTCGACCGCGTGGTCGTCCGTGACGGTGATGCCATCGGCGCGTTGTTGACGCGGCTCGGCGCCCACGAGTCGGTGCTGGCATGGGAGGAGCGGCGGATGCGGCGTGAGGTGCGCGCCACCGCCAACCGGCTCGCCAACTTCGACGACGCCAACCTGCGCCGTTCGGCCCGCGCCGCGGTCGCCGCGGGCGCGCGAGTGCAGCGGGCCCTGGAGATCCTCGGGGACGACGTGCCCGAGCACCTCGCGGCGGCCGGCCGGCTGCGCATGGACCACAAGCAGGCGTCGCTCGAGGAGCTCGGCTCGCTCGCCGAACCGCCGCTCACCAAGGACGCGGTGGCGGGCCGGATCCGCCGCCTGCTGGCGATGGCCGACAAGCGCGCCTCGGACCTCGGCATCCCGGGCACCGAGTCCAACCTGACCGAGGAAATGGTGGGCTGAGCCCGTCGCGGCCCGCCCGCCCCGGGCCGGTTACCGGTCCGTACGGCGGGCACCCGTGGCGTCGATGTCACCGGCGGGTGCCCGGGGAGGTAGGGTCGTCCTTGGTCGGGGACATCCCAATACGTCGCAGCCGGAGCGAAACGGCTTCGGGCACATCAGCGAGGAGATCGGTTCGTGACGATCCGCGTAGGCATCAACGGCTTTGGTCGCATCGGTCGCAACTTCTTCCGTGCCGCCCTGGACCAGGGTGCGGACATCGAGATCGTGGCTGTCAACGACCTGGGTGACACGGCGACCACCGCCCACCTGCTCAAGTACGACACGATCCTGGGCCGCCTCAAGGCCGAGGTCTCGCACACCGCCGACTCCATCACCGTCGACGGCCACACCATCAAGGTGCTCTCCGAGCGCAACCCCGCCGACATCCCGTGGGGCGAGCTCGGCGTCGACATCGTGATCGAGTCCACCGGCATCTTCACCAAGGCCGCCGACGCCAAGAAGCACCTCGACGGCGGCGCCAAGAAGGTCATCATCTCGGCGCCGGCCTCGGACGAGGACATCACCATCGTGATGGGCGTCAACCACGAGAAGTACGACCCGGCGACGCACAACATCATCTCGAACGCGTCCTGCACCACCAACTGCGTGGCGCCGATGGCCAAGGTTCTCGACGAGAACTTCGGCATCGTCAAGGGTCTGATGACCACCGTGCACGCGTACACCAACGACCAGCGCATCCTGGACTTCCCGCACAAGGACCTGCGCCGCGCCCGTGCCGCCGCCGAGAACATCATCCCGACCTCGACCGGCGCCGCGAAGGCCACCGCCCTGGTGCTGCCGCAGCTGAAGGGCAAGCTGGACGGCATCGCCATGCGCGTCCCGGTCCCCACCGGCTCCGTGACCGACCTGGTCATCGAGCTCGAGCGCGAGGTCACCAAGGACGAGGTCAACGCCGCCTTCCAGAAGGCCGCCGAGGGCCAGCTCAAGGGCATCCTGGAGTACACCGAGGACCCGATCGTCTCCTCGGACATCGTCAACTGGCCGGCCTCCTGCACCTTCGACTCCTCGCTGACGATGGCGCAGGGCAAGCAGGTCAAGGTCATCGGCTGGTACGACAACGAGTGGGGCTACTCCAACCGTCTCGTCGACCTGACCGTGTTCGTCGGCGGCCAGCTCTGACACCCGCTCGACCGCCCGTCATGCGATGAGGACAGGGTCCGAACGACGTGCCGTCGTCCGGGCCCTGTCCCATGACCGTGGCGGTACGGGCGATCCGACCAGTCAGGACCAAGGCAGGGGAGCCTCCACCATGAAGACGATCGACGAACTCGTCGACGAGGGGGTCGGCGGCAAGCGCGTGTTCGTGCGTGCCGACCTCAACGTGCCGCTGTCCGGCACCACCATCACCGACGACGGCCGCATCCGGGCCGTCGTGCCGACCATCGCCAAGCTGGCCGAAGCCGGCGCCAAGGTGATCGTCGCCTCCCACCTGGGCCGCCCCAAGGGCGCGCCCGACCCGCAGTTCTCGCTCGCTCCCGTCGCGGCGCGCCTGGGCGAGCTCCTCGGCGCGCAGGTGGCCTTCGCGACCGACACGGTCGGCGAGAGCGCCCGCGCGACGGTGGACGCCCTCACCGACGGCTCGGTGGCGCTGCTGGAGAACCTGCGCTTCAACCCGGGCGAGACCAGCAAGGACGACACCGAGCGCGGCGCCTTCGCCGAGCAGCTGGCCGCGCTCGCCGAGCTGTACGTGGGTGACGGTTTCGGCGCGGTGCACCGCAAGCACGCCTCCGTCTACGACCTGCCGGCCCGGCTGCCGCACGCCGCGGGGCTGCTGATCGCCACCGAGGTCGCCGTACTGAGGAAGCTCACCGAGGACGTGTCCCGTCCGTACGCGGTGGTGCTGGGCGGCGCCAAGGTCTCCGACAAGCTGGGCGTCATCGACCACCTGCTGGAGCGCGCCGACCGGATCCTGATCGGCGGCGGCATGGCCTACACCTTCCTCAAGGCCCAGGGCCACGAGGTAGGCAAGAGCCTGCTGCAGGAGGACCAGATCCCCGCGGTCACGGAGTACCTGGAGCGCGCGAAGGCCAGGGGCGTGGAGTTCGTGCTGCCCGTGGACGTCGTCGCCTCCCCGGACTTCCCGGACCTGAGGAACCCGGTCGACACCAACCCGGTGGCCGTCGGCGCCGACGCCATCCCCGCCGACCTGGAGGGCCTGGACATCGGTCCGGAGTCCCGCAAGCTCTTCGCCTCGAAGCTCGCCGACGCGGCCACCGTCTTCTGGAACGGCCCGATGGGCGTCTTCGAGCACCCCGACTACGCCGAGGGCACCCGCGCGATCGCCCAGGCCCTGGTCGACAGTCCGGCCTTCACCGTCGTCGGCGGCGGCGACTCGGCCGCGGCCGTCCGCATCCTGGGCTTCGACGAGACCGCTTTCGGCCACATCTCGACCGGCGGCGGCGCGAGCCTCGAGTACCTCGAGGGCAAGACGCTCCCCGGCCTCGCCGCACTGGAGGACTGACCCGATGACCACGCGCACGCCGATCATGGCGGGCAACTGGAAGATGAACCTCAACCACCTCGAGGCCATCGCCCACGTCCAGAAGCTCGCCTTCGCGCTCAACGACAAGGACTTCGACGCCGTCGAGGCCGTCGTGCTGCCTCCCTTCACCGACCTCCGGGGGGTGCAGACGCTGATCGAGGCCGACAAGCTGAAGATCAAGTACGGTGCCCAGGACCTGTCGGCGCACGACTCCGGCGCCTACACCGGTGAGATCTCGGGCTCGATGCTGGCCAAGCTCAAGTGCTCCTACGTGGTCATCGGCCACTCGGAGCGCCGCCAGTACCACAACGAGACCGACGAGCAGGTGAACGCCAAGGTCAAGGCGGCGTTCCGGCACGAGCTGACGCCGATTGTCTGCGTCGGCGAGGGCCTGGACGTCCGCAAGGCCGGCGAGCAGGTGGCCTTCACCCTCGCGCAGGTCGACGGCGCCCTCGAGGACATCCCGGCCGAGCAGGCCGCGACCCTGGTCATCGCCTACGAGCCGGTGTGGGCCATCGGCACCGGCGAGGTCGCGACCCCCGAGAACGCCCAGGAGGTCTGCGGGGCGATCCGCGGCCGTCTGGCCGAGCTGTACGACCAGGAGGCGGCGGACACGATCCGCATCCAGTACGGCGGTTCGGTCAAGGCCGGAAACATCGCGGCGATCATGGCGCAGCCCGACGTCGACGGTGCCCTGGTCGGCGGTGCGGCGCTGGACGCGGAGGAGTTCGTCAAGATCATCCGCTTCCGCGATCAGTAAGGTTCGCGGCAGTAGGCTGTCGGGCCCTGCCCGAAGTACCCTGTCGGGGGTCGGAGCGCTGCGCAGCAGCGGCCCGGCCCCCGCGTCGTCCTAGGTCACCGAGAGAGTTGGTCCAGCTGTGGTCATCGGGTTTTCCATCGCCCTCATCATCTTCAGCCTGCTGCTGTTGCTGCTCGTGCTGATGCACAAGGGCAAGGGCGGCGGTCTGTCCGACATGTTCGGCGGCGGCATGCAGTCGTCCGTCGGCGGTTCCTCGGTGGCGGAACGCAACCTCGACCGGATCACCGTTGTGATCGGTCTGCTGTGGTTTGCCTGCATTGTCGTCCTCGGGCTTGTGTTGAAGTTCCAGAAGTGACCGAGTCTCCCGCTTCCAGGGAGAACTGACGCCTCGTCGTCGGCGCGACTTATCATGGGAGGGCGTCATGGGATACGGTGCCCTTTCCCCGCAGGCGCGGGGTGAACCGGTCTCCGTAAACTGGGCGACCTCGCAGCACCATCACGCAGGGAGTTACGACCGTGGCAAGTGGCAACGCGATCCGTGGTAGTCGGGTCGGGGCGGGGCCGATGGGTGAGGCCGAGCGGGGCGAGTCCGCGCCGCGGCTTCGCATCTCCTTCTGGTGCTCCAACGGGCACGAGACCCGGCCGAGTTTCGCGAGTGACGCGCAGATCCCGGAGACCTGGGACTGCCCGCGCTGCGGCTTCCCGGCCGGTCAGGACGAGGAGAACCCGCCGGCGCCGCCGCGCACCGAGCCGTACAAGACGCACCTGGCGTATGTGCGGGAGCGGCGCAGCGCTGCCGATGGCGAGGCGATCCTCGCCGAGGCGCTGGCCAAGCTGCGCGGCGAGATCTGAGCCGTACCGGCTGAAGCTCCACGGGCCCGGCCCGCGAGGAAGACCCTTCTTTCGCGGACCGGGCCCGTCACGTCCTGCCGCTGTGTAACCGGTCCGTATACTCCCAGTCGTGTCTCTGGTGATCGGTATCGATGCGGGCGGAACCCGGACGCGCGCCTATCTGGCCGAGGCGGCGCCCGACGGCGCGGTGGTCGGCGAGGGCGTGGGCGGTCCGGGCAACGCGATGTCCGTCGAACGCGTGGCGCTGACGCAGCATCTCGCGGACGCCATCCGCGGTGCGGTCCCGGAGGCCCGCAGAGACGAGGTCGTGAGCGTCGTGGGCGGGTTCGCCGGCGCGGCGCTCGGCACCGGTCCCGAGACGGGGCACGAACTGGCCGCATCCTGTCTGCGGGCGGCGCTCGAGAGTCATGGCATCCACACGCGTGAGGTGACCGTCTGCGGCGACATCGAAGTGGCCTTCGCCTCCGCGCCCGGAACGCCGGCCGACGGACTGGCCCTGGTCGCCGGCACCGGAGCCGTGGCCGCGCGGATCGAGAAGCGCAGCCAGACCCTCGTCGCGGACGGCAACGGATGGCTGGTCGGTGACGAGGGCAGCGGCTTCTGGCTGGGTCGCGAGGTCATGCGCGCCGCCCTGCGCGCGCTGGACGGCCGAGGGCCGTGGACGATCCTGGTCGAGGCCGTGCTCTCCCACTACCTGGGCGCTCCCGGTGGTCCGTACCTGGCGCAGGAGCGCCCAGGCGGGCACGAGTGCCTTGTGCTGCGCAACCGCCTGGTGCCGCTGGTGTACGCCGAACCCCCGGTGCGACTGGCCCGGTTGAGTCCGCTCGCCGTCGCGGCGGACCGGGACGGCGACGAGGTCGCCGTAGCCCTGCTGGATGACGCCGCCGACCAACTCGCCGCCACGGTCGCCGCGCTGGGCCCGCGCCCGGGCGAACCCCTGGTCGTCACCGGTGGGCTGCTGGGGCCTGCGGGGCCGTTGCTCGGCCGCGTCGTGGCCCGCGCCGAGGAGATGGGACTCGACGTCCTGACGGTGCGCGACGGCGGCGCGGGCGCGCTGGCTCTGGCCCGGCTGCGGTTGAGCGGGCGGTGAGCGGAGTCCCACCGTGGACGGTTCGGACGGCCCGTAGGAACATCCCCACAGGGGGGGATTGACGTGGACTAGACCTCTCGTCCATCGTTTCCGGGGAGCACCCACCGGATCACTGGACTCAGGGGGACCGGCCATGGCAGCCGACGACGTGACGATCACCGCTGCGCGCTTCGCCGACGAGGCGAGGACGGTCATCGACCGCGTGGTCGCCGCAAACAAGGACTCCGTGGCCGCCGCCGCCCGGGTGCTGGCCGACTGTGTCGCCGCGGACGGCGTCGTCCAGGCCTTCGGAACCGGCCACTCGCAGGCGACGGCGCTGGAGATCGCCGGGCGTGCCGGCGGGCTGATCCCCACCAACCGCATCGGGCTGTCCGACCTGGTGATCCGGGGCGGTGACGACGTCTCAGTGCTCTCCGACCCCCTGCTGGAACGGTCGCCGGGGCTCGGCAAGCGTCTGTACGAACTGGCCGGCCCGCACCCGCGCGACGTCTTCGTGGTGATCTCCAACTCCGGCGTCAACAACTCGATCGTGGACTTCGCCCTCCATGTGAAGGAGGCGGGTCACCCGCTGATCGCACTCACCTCGCTCAAGCACACCTGGTCCGTCCCGGCGCGGCACGCCAGCGGCAAGCGCCTGGCGGCTCTCGCCGACGTCGTCCTGGACAACGGTGCGCCGACCGGCGACGCGCTGCTCCCGCTCCCCGACGGCGGTTCGCTCTGCGGGATCTCCACGATCACCTCGGCCCTGCTCGTGCAGATGGCGGTCGCCGAGGCCGTCGGTCTGATGACCGCCGAGGGCCACCAGGCCCCGGTCTACGTCTCGGCCAACGTGCCCGGCGGCTTTGAGCGCAACCTCGTCCTCGAGCGCCACTACGGTGAGCGACTGCACCGCGGAGGCTTCTGACCTGGCAGGACACGGCATTGTCAGTGGCCCCCGCTACGGTCTGTGCCCAAGGGTGAGGATCGGTGAGCGGGGGTTCCATGAGTGTCGGCATCGCGCAGGGCACAGAGTGCGCGCCCGGGTGGCGGGGCGGGTTCGGGCGGTTGTGGACGGCCGCGGCGGTCTCGCGTTTCGGTGACGGGCTGAGAGCGGCGGCGCTGCCCCTGCTCGCGGTGGGCCTGACGGACTCACCGCTGTTGGTCTCGCTGGTCACCGCGGCCGGTTACCTGCCCTGGATTCTCTTCGGGTTGCTCGGCGGGGCGGTCGCCGACCGAGTGGACCAGCGCCGCGCCATGTGGGCGGTGGACGCCGTGCGGGGCGCGCTCACGGTTTCCTCGCCGCGCCGATGGTGCCGGTGCTGTTCGGCACCACGGCCGCGCTGCCGTTCTGGGTGGACGCCCTGACCTACGCGGTCGCGGCCGTGCTCGTGGCCTCGCTGCGGCCCGCCGCCCCCGAAAGGGACGCGCGGGCGGCGGGCCGTACCCTGCGGCAGGACATCGCCGAGGGGATACGCGTGTTGTGGCGGGACCGGGTGCTGCGGGCGCTGTGCGCGGCCAACACCGTGGTCAACGTGGGCATCGGGGCCCTGGTGGCGACCCTCGTCCTGCAGGTCACCGGCTGGCTCCACGCGGGACACACGGGATACGCCGTCGTGCTGTTCGCGTACGGTGCGGGCAGCGTGGCCGGGGGAGCGGCCGCGGGGCGGATCTCCGCGCTGATGGGGGGCCGCACCGGGAGCCTCGCGCCCGGGCTCGCCCTCCAGGCCGGCTGCCTGGTCCTGGCCGGCACCGTGCGCTCCCTGACGGTGACCGCGGCCGCCCTGGCCGTCTTCGGGGCCCTCGGCACGGTCTGGAACACCAACGAGACCACCCTGATGCAGCAGCGCACGCCCGAGAAGTTGCTGGGCCGGGTGAGCTCCGCGATGCGCACGCTGGGGGTCGCGGGCGCCCCGCTCGGCGCCCTGCTGGGAGGCGCCGTGGCCCAGATACTCGGCCCCAACGCCCCACTGCTGCTCGCGGCCGCTCTGGTGGGCTGCGCGTTGCCCGTTCTTCGCCCGATCGTCACCACGCCAGACGGCGGACGTGAGACAACGGCGTGCGCGTAATCAACTAGTTTGGACCTGCAGCAGGAGGACGAGGAGAAGTGGACTGATGTCCGATACCCATACGCAGGACCGAATCCGTCTCGACCAGCGGCCGGAGTGGCACGCGCTCGCCGAGCACCGCGAGGAGCTGGGCGCGACCCACCTGCGGGAGCTGTTCGACGCCGACCCCGACCGCGCCCGGCGCTACACCGTGCAGGTCGGCGATCTCCATCTGGACTACTCCAAGCACCTGGTGACCGACGAGACGCTGCGTCTGCTCCGCGACCTGGCGGCGTCCACCGGTGTCGCCGCGCTGCGCGACGCCATGTTCCGCGGCGAGAAGATCAACGTCACCGAGGACCGCGCTGTGCTGCACACGGCGCTGCGCGCTCCGCAGTCGACCGACGTCACCGTCGACGGCGTCAACGTGGTGCCCGGGGTCCACCATGTGCTCACCCGGATGGGGAGCTTCGCGCACTCCGTTCGCACGGGCAAGTGGGTCGGCTCGACCGGACGCCGCATCAAGAACGTGGTGAACATCGGCATCGGTGGTTCCGACCTGGGCCCGGCGATGGCCTACGAGGTGCTGCGCCCCTACACCGACCGCGACCTGACCTTCCGCTTCGTCTCCAATGTGGACGGTGCCGACCTCCACGAGGCGCTGCACGGCCTGGACCCCGCCGAGACGCTGTTCATCGTCGCCTCCAAGACGTTCACCACCATCGAGACCATCACCAACGCCACGTCGGCGCGTGAGTGGCTGCTCGACGGGCTCGGCGACGACGAGAACGCGGTGCGCTTCCACTTCGTCGCGGTGTCCACGAACGCGGCCGAGGTCGCCAAGTTCGGCATCGACACCGACAACATGTTCGAGTTCTGGGACTGGGTCGGCGGCCGCTACTCCTACCCGTCCGCGATCGGGCTCTCGCTGATGATCGCCATCGGCGAGGGGCAGTTCCGGGAGATGCTCGCCGGCTTCCACCTGGTCGACGAGCACTTCCGCACGGCTCCCGCGGAGGCCAACGCGCCGCTGCTGATGGGTCTGCTGGGCGTGTGGTACGGCCAGTTCTTCGACGCGCAGGCGCATGCGGTGCTGCCGTACAGCCACTACCTGTCGAAGTTCACGGCCTACCTGCAGCAGCTCGACATGGAGTCCAACGGCAAGTACGTGGACCGCGACGGACAGCCCGTCGACTGGCAGACCGGCCCGGTGGTGTGGGGCACGCCCGGCACCAACGGACAGCACGCCTACTACCAACTGCTGCACCAGGGAACGAAGTTCATTCCGGCGGACTTCATCGGCTTCGCCAACCCGGTCAACGAGCTGGAGGCGGCCTTCGCCGCCCAGCACGACCTGCTGATGGCCAACTTCTTCGCCCAGACGCAGGCCCTGGCCTTCGGCAAGACCAGTGAGGAAGTCCGCGCCGAGGGTGTGCCGGAGGAGCAGGTCCCGCACCGCACCTTCCGCGGAAACCACCCCACGACGGCCATCCTCGCCAAGGAGCTGACCCCGTCCGTCCTGGGTCAGCTGGTGGCGCTCTACGAGCACAAGGTCTTCGTGCAGGGTGCCGTCTGGAACATCGACTCCTTCGACCAGTGGGGCGTCGAGCTGGGCAAGGTCCTCGCCAAGCGGGTGGAGCCCGCTCTGACGATGGGTTCCGATGTGGCCGGGCTGGACGCCTCCTCGAAGGCGCTGGTCGCCACCTACCGGTCGATGCGCGGTCGCTGAGGCGCACGGC
>NZ_JBYIQP010000093.1:0-25851 GCF_057707665.1 Actinacidiphila sp. bgisy167
CCTGCCACTCGCTCAGGAAGCGGGCGGCGTCACCTTCGTGGCCGGGTCGCCGTCCACCGCCGCCGCCAGCTGCGGCACGAGGCGGTCCAGGACGTAGGGGATGCTCAGCACGGTGGACAGCGAGACCGCGTTGCCGAAGTCGCCGGTCTCCTGGACGAAGACCTCGCGGCCCTCCTTCACCACCTTCAGGTCGGCGTAGAGCTTGTCCCGGTGCAGCTTGGCGACGGCCTCGGTGGTGTCGGGCACGATCCACACCGCGACGTCCTGGTCCAGCAGATCGGTGCGCTCCTTGCTGATGTTGGCGCCGAACCGGTCGCCGATCACCGTGTCCAGGTCGGCCGGGAGCTTCAGCCCGAGGTCGGCCAGCAGCCGCGAACGCGCGTCCTGGCTGCCGTAGACGAAGGTGCCCTCGTACGGGGTGGCCATCACCGCGGTGGCGCCGGCGAACTCCGGGTGCGCCTTCTCGGCCTCGGCGAACCTCGCCTCGACGCCCTCGATGAGCTTCGCGGCCTCCTCGGGCTTGCCCAGCGCCTTGCCGACGGTCTCGGTCAGCCGCTGCCACGGGATGCCGTAGTCGCTGAACTCCTTGGGCTGGGCCACGACCGGCGCGAACTTCGACAGAGTGTCGTACTGCGCCTTGGTCAGGCCCGAGTACAGCGCCAGGATCAGGTCGGGCCGGAGGGCGGCGATCTTCTCCACCTGCGGCCCGGTGCCGGTGTCCTTCAGGACGGTCGGCGCGGCGACGGAGCCCAGCTTGTCCTGGGCCCAGGGGCCGACGGCGCCCTTGTAACCGCCGATCCACTCGGTCGTGCCGACCGGGACGGTGCCGAGCGCGAGAACGGCGTCCTGGTCGGTGAGGCCGACGGTGACCACGCGCTCGGGCTCGGCCTCGATGGTGGTGCTGCCGTACTTGTGGGCGATCGTCACGGGGAAGGCGGTGCTCGCCGCCGCCTTGGTGGAGCCGGAGCCCGGCTCGGCGGCGTCGGGTGCCGAGTCCGCGGAGCCGCAGGCGGCTACCGCGCCGAGGAGCATCAGTACGGAGGCGAGCAGTCCGGCGAAGCGGGTGGCTCTGGGGGCGCGGGGCATCGGGTGATCCTTCTGGTCGTTTGTCTGCGGACGGGGTCGTCGTGCGGACGGGGCCGTCGTGCACGGGACTGGGGCGATGTGTTCGGGGGCGATCGGGCCTCTTCGGGTGCGGCGGCCGGCTACGGCCGGTCGCCGCTGCGGTGCTCCGCCCAGGCATGCCAGAGGACGGCGTACGGCCCGCCCGCGGCGCGCAGCTCCTCATGGGTGCCGCTCTCGGCGATGCGGCCCTCCTCCATCACCACCACCCGGTCGGCGGCGGCGGCCTGGCTGAGCCGGTGCGCGACGACCAGAGCCGTACGGCCCTCCAGCGCGCGCCGCGCGGCCTCCTCCAGCCGCCCGGCGCCGGAACTCCCGGCCTCCGCCGTCGCCTCGTCGAGGACGGCGACGGGAGGGTCGGCCAGCACCAGCCGGGCAAGGGCGAGTTGCTGTGAACGGTCGGCGGTCAGCCGGTGCCCGCCCTGGCCGACGACGGTGTCCAGGCCCTCGGGCAGCGCCCGTGCCCAGCCGAGCGCGCCCACCCGTTCCAGGGCCTCGCACACCTCCTCGTCGGTGGCACCGGGACGGGCCAGGCGCAGGTCGTCGGCGAGCGGGCCGGAGAAGACGTGCACTTCCTGCGTGACGAGGGCGACGGTGCGCCCCGCCTCCGCCGGTGCGACGCCGCCGACGTCGACCCGGCCCGAGGACGGGCGGTGGACCCCCACGACGATCTTGGCGAGGGTGGTCTTGCCGGCGCCGCTGGCGCCGACGAGGGCCACCTTCTCCTTGGGCCGCAGCACCAAGTCGACTTCGCGGAGCACCGGCCGCCCCGGGACGTAGGCATGGCTGACGCCCGCCACGGTGACGGCCGGGGCGGCCGCGACGCCCTGGGCCGCATCCCCTTCGCCGGCCGCGGGCGCCGCAACGTCGACGACGCCGATCAGCCGGGCGAGGGCGGCGGTGGCGGACTGCGCGTCGTCCAGCAGTACCAGCGCGGTGTTCACCGGACCGAACAGACTGTGGAAGTACAGGGCCGCCGCCGTGGCGGTGCCGATCGACGCGGAACCGCCGCGCACCAGCAGGAAACCGGTCACCAGCACGGCGGCCAGCCCGGTGTACTCCGCCACGTGCAGCCGGCTGTAGAAGCGCAGCACCAGACGCACCCCGCGCAGCGTCAGGTCGACGGCGGCGCGGGAGCGTTCGGTGACCCGCGAGGTGTGCGCGTCCTCGGCCCGGTAGGCCCGCACGGTCGCCGCGCCGCCGATCGTGGCGAGCAACTGCTGCTGCTGGGCGCCGGTGGCGACGCGCTCCTTCGCGTACAGCGGGCCGGCGGTGCGGACGTACCAGCGCGCGGTGTGCGCCTGCACCGGCACCGCGAGCAGCGCCGCCGGCAGGAAGCGCCAGTCCAGCACCGCGAGGGCGGCCAGCGTCAGGACGATCGACAGCCCGGACCGCACCAGCTCCGGGAGGGCGTTCCGAACCCCCTCCGCCACGCGCGACACATCACGCGTCACCCGGGAGTTGAGGTCGCCGGAACCGGCCCGCTCAAGCCGCTCCAGCGGCAGCGACAGCGCCCGCTCGACGAAGCGCTCGCGCAGCTCGGACAGCACCGTCTCACCCAGCCGCGACACCAGCGACATGCCGCACGCGGTGGCCACGCCCTGCCCCACCGCGACCAGCACCAGCAGCACCGCAGGCAAGGTCAGCGCACCCACCGGTCGGCGGTCCGTCACCAGGTCCACGATGTGTCCCAGCAGCGGCTGCGTCAGCAGCCCCACCGCGGTCGCCACCACCATGACCAGGGCCCCGCCGACGGCCGGGGCCCGGTGCGGGCGCAGCAGTTCGCGTACCGCGGCCCAGGTCCGAGCGGGCGTCGCCGTGGGTAGCAGCTCGCGCGCCGCCGGTTCCGGTGCCGTCGTCATGCCAGGACCGCCGTCCGGTAGGTCGTGTCGCCGTGCACGAGGTCGCCGTGCGCGCCGTCGGCTGCCACCCGGCCGCCGTCGATGAGGACGACCCGGTCGGCGACGGAGAGCAGGGCCGGGCTGTTGGTGACCAGGAGCGTGGTGCGGCCGCGGCGGTGCTCCCGCAGCCCGACGGCGATCCGGGCCTCGGTGACGGCGTCGACCGCCGTGGTCGGGTCGTGGAGGACCAGCACCGGGCGGTCGGCGACGAGGGCGCGCGCCAGTGCGACGCGCTGGCGCTGGCCGCCGGAGAGCGAGCGGCCGCCCTCGGCGATCTCGGTGGCGTCGCCCCGCGGCAGGGCCCGGACGATCTCGTCCGCGCCGGCGGCGGCCAGGGCGCGATCGATGCCGCCGACTGCGCCGGTGTCGAGGTTGTCGGCGAGGGTGCCCTCGAAGAGGTCGGCGTCGTGCGCCGCGACGAGGACGGCGGTGCGCAGCCGCGCGGGGTCGAGTTCCGTCATGGGCACCCCGTCCAGCTCGACGACCCCTGCCTCCGGGTCCGCGGTGCGGCCCAGACAGGCGAGCAGCGCCTGCGTGGCGGCCGGGTCCGTGCCGGCGACACCGAGCAGCTCGCCGGGGCGTACGTCGAGGTCGGCCTCACGCAGCGGGCCGAGGGTGACGCCGCGCAGCCGCAGCCCGCCGAGCACGGGCTCGGGCGGACCGCCGTCGCCGGGCGGGACGTCGGGCTCCGCGGCGAGCACGTCCGCTATGCGCGCCGCCGAGGCCCGCCCCTGGGCGAACTCGGCGTTCACCCATGCGAAGACCTCCAGCGGGCCCAGCAGGAAGAGCGCCAGGCCGACCGCCGAGACGAGCTGGCCCAGCGTGATGTCGCCCGCCGCGGCGAGCCGCCCCCCGATGAGCGCGACCACCGCGATGAAGACACCGGTGAGGGTGAGCACCATCCCGCTCTGCCACGCCTCGGCGCGCGCCGCCCGGACCGTGGCGCCCAGCGAGGCACGGCTGGTGCGCCGGTACCGTTCGACGGCGGCGGCCTGCGCGCCAATGCCCTTGAGCACCCGCAGCCCGGCCACCAGGTCGGCGGCGACGCCTGAGGCGTGCGCGGCCCGCTCCTGCTCGGCCTCGCTGCGCCGCTCCAGGGGCTTGCTCAGCAGGTGCCCGAGCCAGAGCAGCAGCGGCGTGCCGAGCAGGACGACCAGGCCCAGCAGCACGGAGACGCGCAGCAGCGCCACGGCGCTGACCAGGACCCCGGTCAGGGCCGCGATCCCGGTCACGACCGCCATGGTGACGGCGCCGACCCGCTTGGCGTCCTCGGTGGCGATGTTCGCCAGCTCACCGGGCAGGTGGCCGCGTTCGGCGCCGCCGCCCGGGTGGAGTATCCGGCGTACGAGGCGGATCCGCAGCTCGTGCGCCGCCTCCTCGGCGGCGCGCTCACCGGCGCGGGCACCGAAGCGGAAGCTGAAGGAGAGCCCCGCGTACACGACGGCCAGAACGGCGAGCCAGCCGGCGAGGGCGCGCCCGTCACCGCCGGAGACTGCCCGGTCGATGACGACGCCGATGACGACGGGGACGAGAGCCTCCCCGAACTGGTGGCCCGCGCCGAGCACGGCGCCCACCGCGACGTCCGCGCGTCGGCCCCTGACCGTCCGCCACAGGACGTCCCGCCCCGAGGGCACCCTCGTTCCCACCCCGCGACCCCTCCGGTAAGCAGCCGGTGCGTCCAGCGCCCCGCGCGGACTTAGGTAAGGCTACACTAACTTCCCTGTCGGGTGGGGTTCTCCGGGGACATCCGATGCCGGCGGGCGGGCGGCACCCAGGGCGCCTGCCCCCTGTCTGGCCGGCGATCCTCGTCCTCGCCGACGTGTGCGACCTGGCGCCGGCCCGGTTGCGGGCCGCGACGCGAACCCGTGGCCGCCGGGCGGCGGTTCCTCGTCGAAGGCGGTACGGCGGCGAGAGCTTCCACGGTGTGGCCCGCCTCCTTGGCGGAGGGTTCGGGCGCGAGCGCGCCGCGAAGACGTCGGCCCGGAAGCTGCGCGGGAGGTGCGGGAGGTGGGCGCGCGGGATGGCGTGGGAGCCGCGCGCCGGGTTCCGGCGGAGGGCGGGCGCCGAGGCTCCGCGCGGCCGTGGGGTCAGGTCGGCCAGTGGTACCCGAGCGTGAAGTTGACCACCACGGCGAAGGTCAGGTACAGCAGCCAGGCCGCTGTCAGGAGGCGGAACAGCCCCATCACGCGCTCGGCGGCGGGCACGCCGACCGACATGACGAACTTGGCGAGGTAGACGGCGAAGAGGCCGACGAAGACGAGTCCCACAGGCCAGTCGTCGACCGAGAAGAACACCGTGGCGCCGAGGGCCGACAGCACCATGTAGGCCACACCGACACCGGCGTTGACCCGTGCGTCGTTCCCGCGGTAGCGGTCCCAGCCGAGGGCGAACCAGTGGATGCCGTACGCCGAGAAGGCCAGCGCGGCCATGTAGAGCGGCGGCTCCTTGAAGACCTCGAACCAGGTCAGGCCCACGAAGAGGATGACGCCCGCCAGGAACTGGCAGAAGCCCGGCAGCCAGACGCCCCAGACTCCCATAGCCCGGTCGACCCGCTCGTCCCTCCTGGGCCAGCCGAACAGCTCCTGGGAGCCCCAGATCAGGTAGCCGGTCGCCAGTCCGAAGAAGCCGAGTGCGAGCGGCGGGTACACCGAAGGTTCAAACATCACATCCATTAGTTCAGTATTAACCCAAATAGGGCATATTGCACGCTTCGCGCAGGAGGGTGAGCCCGGCGCTCCTGGAGCCTGAGGTGACGATTCCGACGCGGACCGTCACTGACCTCGTCGCGCGGCCGGCGCTGGGCTGTTGGCGAGCGGAACCGCGGGGTGGGCGGCGCGCCACGGGGCTCGGCCTCCTCGCCGCCGGCGGGCCGCGGCATAGCCCGGACTGGGCGGTCGTCAGGCTGCCCGGCCGGTCGTGGAAGCCGACCTCGGTCAGGCTGCCGAGGCCGCTGCTCGCAGGGCGGCCGCCGCATCGTGCGAGATCGGGTCTCCGTGTCCGAAGACCGCCGTGCCGACCTCCAGCTCGGCAAGCCGGTGGAGCGACTCGACGGCCCGGTTGCGGTCCGTGTTGAAGACGCCCAGCGTGGTCCGGCCGACGTTGGCGACCGCGTCCCCGGTGAACAGCGCCCTTGCCCCGGGCAGATGGAGCGCGATGGACCCGACGGTGTGCCCGGGCACCGCGAGCACCACGGCCCCGCCGCCGAACTCCAGCACATCGCCGTCCTCCACCTCGTGATCCACCCGGCAGGGCGGGGCCGGGGGAAGCGGCGGAAGGGCCGCCCGGATCGGCACCTCGAAGGCCTCGAGCGCCGGGGGCGCCCCGGCGGCCTCGCCCTGGATCACCGGCGCCTCCAGCCGATGTGCCACCACCTCCGCGCCGTGCCGGGCGGCACGTATGCCTATGCCGCGCCCACGGTGTTCAGCCCGGATCCGCAGATCGAACAGAGGCGTGTCGTCGCTCAGCTCCATGAGCCGGAGGAGACCCACGGTCTCCTCGTCGGCGACGACCCAGAAACTCCTGTTGTCCTCGTCGGCGAAGCGTCCCTCGTCGATCCACCGGCGCGCCGTCGCGGCGTCCACGGCGCTGACCGTGTGGAAGGGCCAGCTCTCACGGGTGAGAAAACGGACCAGGGCATCGGCGTCGGAGTCGAGGGTACGGCGGAAGTCGATGTGCATGGCCCCGCACCATAAGCGTTGCCCGATCGGTGGGCGACGCCTTTCTGGCGGACACGGGAACCCGTCTGTTCGGCGGCCCGGAAGTGCTCCACGGATCATGGCTGCCCCGCGCTCTTGGAGCGCGTGGCCATGCCGGGTGTGCGCAGCAGTTGGCGCCGCATCCGTCGCTGACATCGGCCAGGCGGCACGCCGACAACACCTTCGATAGGGCAAGCTCCCGCCAGGACGCGGACCGCGGTAGAGATCTGGTCGTGGGACGATCGCTGGGTGACGCGTCCCTTGCATCGTGACCGATCCCTCGAAGAGCTCGAACGTGACTGCTGGCCGACTCCGTCGGCCGACGACACCCGTCTGGTCACTACCGCACACGCCTTGCGGCGTCGGCCGATCGGCGAGTTGACCGTCGAGGACATGCGCTTGTTGATCGGGCAGGACATCGGCCTGCCCTACCTCCTGCCACTGGCAGTGGAGGTGCTGCGGGAGAACCCGATGGCAGAAGGGCACATGTACGAAGACGACCTGCTGTCCGCAGTCCTCACCAGGGACCCGTCGCTCTGGGCCGAGTTTCCCGAACTCGGCCGACAGTTGCGCGGGCTTGTCTCGAAGTTGACTGGCCTGCCCACTGACGTGCGGCAGAAAGTCGAGCGCTTCCTGAACGCATAGAGCACCGACGCAGAGTTCACCAAGAGCGTGGAGCCTCCGCGGCGTGCTGCTGACGCACGGCCGCCTGACGCACGCCACCGCCCCGACGCACGCCACCGCCCTGGCGGAAGGCCGCGCTTCGCGGCCTTCCGCCGGCGCGCGTCAGCCCGCCGTGATGCGGAGCCTGATCGTGCGGGCCTGCGGGCGCAGCGCGAACTCGGGCCACACGTCAGGTCCGCACGCCCGGGAGCCGAGGCCGTGCTGGGCCGCGTCGACGAAGAGGTGACTAGTCGCCGACTCCGGCAACTCGAACGGGTGCGCCGCCCGGGCGATCTGCTGCGGCGTGTGGCGGCTGAGCGTGAAGCCGGGGAGGCGGCCCTGCGCGTCCGGGACGGCCACGAGGCGCAGCACACCCGCGCCGCCGCTGGTGAGCTCCAGCCACCGCATGCGCGAGCGGTGCCCGGTCTCCTGGGGGCGGGCGTAGTCGACGCGGAGGTCGTCGACGCCCGCGGAGAAGCGGCCGGTGCGTGCCGCGCGGAGGCTGTCGGGGTAGGACTCGTGCGGGCCGAGGCCGAACCACTCGGCGCCGTCGACGGGCGCGCCGCCGTCGGGCAGGTCGAAGCGGACGCCGATCCGCGGCCACACCGTCGTCCAGCCGCTCGACGGCTCGATCTCCACGCGCAGTTCGAGCTCCTCGCCCCGCAGGGACCAGACCGTCTCCATCGTCACCGACAGCGCGGAGTGCGCCGCGGAGACGCTGGTGACGGTCCGCAGGGCGTCCGCCGTCGTCTCCACGGACACCAGGCGCGTGGTCAGCCGGTCCAGGCCGTCGCGCCGCCACAGCTCGGCGTTGGAGACCCCCGGAACGTGGGCGTCGCTCTCCGCGGCCGTCCCCGAGGTGCCTTCGTCGTTGTCGGTCGGGGCACGGAAGAGTTCCAGCCGCGGGCCCGCCACGGCGCGGCCGCCGAGACGCACCAGTCGTCCGTCGGCGAACTCGGCGATGCCGAGGGTGAGCGTCCCGTCGCTCGGCCGCCAGTCGGCCGGCGGCCGTACGGCGGGCACGGAACGTCGCGCCGAACGGTCCAGCTGGGCGGTCGCGACGACATGGCCCTCGTCCGCCCACGCGGTGCCGGTCGCCAGCACCGCCTCCACGGTCAGCCAGGTCTCCGCGTCCGGCGTCACCGCGATCCGCGGCAGCGGCACGCGCGCCGACCCGCCCGCCGCGACGACGGGAACCTCCAGGTCCCCCGAATCCACGGGTGTCCCGTCGTGCTCCACGCGCCAGCGGAAGCGCAGGTCGGAGGTGTCCGCGGAGTGCCGCAGATTGCTGATCGTCACTGTGTCGCTGTCGCTGTCGCTGCCGACAGTGCCGTCACCGTCACCGTCACCGTCGCCGGAGTCGTCGAAGGCGAACCGGATCGGCTGGACGACCGCCTTGAACTCGTGGAGGCCGGGCGTCGGCACGCCGTCGCTGAGCACCATCCCGTCCATGACGAAGTTGCCGTCGTGCACGACCTCCCCGAAGTCGCCGCCGTAGGCGTAATAGGGCGTGCCGTCCGGAGCCGTCGCCAGGATGCCGTGGTCGCGCCATTCCCAGACGAAGCCGCCGTGCAGCCGCGGGTACCGGTGCACCAGCGCCTCGTACTGGTCGAGGGCGCCGGGCCCGTTGCCCATCGCGTGGGCGTACTCGCACAGCAGGAACGGCTTGGTGCGCTGCCGTGCGCCCTGCGCGGGGGTGCAGCCCATCAGGGGGGCGCGCGAGCCGTCCGTGCCGATCTGCTCGGTCTCCGGCACCGACGCGTACATGCGTGAGTAGACGTCCGTGTACTCGCCGGTGTGATCGCCCTCGTAGTGCACGGGGCGCTCCGCGTCGCGCGCGTGGACCCAGGCCGCCATCGCGGCGAGGTTCGCGCCCGTCCCCGCCTCGTTGCCCAGGGACCAGAGCACGACGCTGGGGTGGTTCTTGTCCCGTTCGACCGTGCGCCGGATCCGGTCCAGGTACGCCTCGCGCCACGCCGGGTCGTCGCTGGGGTTGCCGGCCCAGCCGGTCTTGTCGAAGCCGTGTGTCTCCAGATCGCACTCGAGCACGACCCAGAACCCGAGTTCGTCCGCGAGGTCGAGCAGCCGGGGGTGCGGCGGGTAGTGGCTGGTGCGGATCGCGTTGACGTTGAACCGCTTCATCAGGGCGAGGTCCTCGCGGGCGTGTGCCTCGTCGAAGACCCGTCCGCGCTCGGGGTGCGTCTCGTGGCGGTTCATGCCGTGGAAGACGACGCGGCGGCCGTTGACCAGGAACCGGTCGCCGCGGATCTCGACGGTGCGGAAGCCCGTCCGCATGGTGACGGTCTCCGCCGCCGAGGCCACGGTGACCTCGTACAGCCGCGGGACCTCCGCCGACCAGGGCACCACGCCGCCGACCTCGAACGGCGCCACCTCGGCGGCGGAGTGCCAGACCCGCTCCACGCCGAGTTCGGGGATGCGGAGGGTGACCGGGAAGGCGTCCGCCTCCGCGGTGACCTCGGGGTCGATCCGTCCGCGTCCGTCGGTGTACCCGGTGCGCAGCCAGACGTCCTCGATGCCTCCGGCCGGCCGTGCGATCAGGGTGACGTCGCGGAAGATGCCCGGCAGCCACCACTGATCCTGGTCCTCGAGGTAGCTCGCCGCCGACCACTGGTGCACGCGCACGGCGATGACGTTGTCACCCGCCCGCACGGAGGAGGTCACGTCGAACTCGTGGGCGAGCCTGCTGCCCGCGGCGACGCCGATCTCGTCGCCGTTCACCCATACCTTGAAGAGCGATTCGACGCCGTCGAAGCGCAGCACGATCCGCTCGGCCGCCGTCCAGTCGTCCGGCAGCTCGACATGGCGGCGGTAGTCGCCGGTCGGGTTCTCGTCCGGCACGTGGGGCGGGTCGATGGGGAAGGGGTACTGGATGTTGGTGTAGGCCGGCCGGCCGTACGCCCCGTCCTTCTGCAGCACCCAGTGGGAGGGCACGGGGACGGCGTCCCAGCCGGCGTCGTCGAACTCCTCGGCCGCGAAGTCCTCCGCCGCCGTCGCGGTGGGGGAGAGGCGGAACCGCCACGACCCGTCCAGCGAGCGGGAGGGGGCGTCGGAGTGCAGCCACGAGCGCGCCGGGCGCAGCGCGCCGTGCCCGGGGGCGGGGTCCGATACGTACGCGGAGGGCGGGGTGAGCCGGGGGGGCTGGGAGGGCAAGGCGTCACGCCTCTTTCTTGGTAGTGCTTGGTGACAAAGGGCATCCGGCACGGTTGAGCTCCGGGGGCCGGGGGCCGGGGGCCGGGGCCGCGAACGGGGGCGCGCGGTCGGGCCGGGCGTCCGCGGTCGCGGTCCGCTGCCCGGGCCGCCGCGAGCGCGGCTAGCGGAACACGACCGTCCGGATCTCCCAGGGGCCGAGGGCGAGTTCGACGCCGTCCCGCGCGGGCACGGTGTCCAGCGGCCGGCCGAGCAGGTCGACCGTGGTCACCCGGGTGAAGCCGCCGAGGACGCGCGCCGTGGCTCCCGCGTCGGCCATCGCCACCATCCGCACCTCGGTGCCGGCACCGAGGCCGTCGCCGGGCACGCGGCGCACGCTGGAGACGAGGACGTCCGCACCGTCCACCCGCACGCCGGCCGTGTCGGGAGGCAGCTGCCCCCCGGCGGGCGCGGTGCCGCGGGTGGCCAGCACGTCGTTGCGGAACTCCTCGGCGAGGGCCACGGCGTCCGCGGCCTGCCAGCCCTTTGCCGAGGGCAGGATGGCGAACCGGTTCTCGACGCGCACCCCGAGGTCCTGCGCCCCCGGCGCGGGGATCTCGCTCGCCGCCGGCTCGTCGCGCAGAGGATGGATGTTGACGCTGATCGAACCGACCGCCCGCAGAAGGGTGACGGCGAGTTCGGAGCCGTCTTCAGTGAGCTCGTACTCGGTTGCGTGGTCCAGCAGCACGGTGGCAGCGCCGGCCGAGACGAAGGTGCTCGCGGGGAACGTCGGGATCGGGTACTCGCCCCAGCCGCCCTCCGCGGTGAGACCGCGCTCGGTGACGGCGAACTGCCCGGCCGACGCCGAGACGGCCGCCGGGCGGGGGAGCGGGACGTGGAAGCGCAGCCGGTGGTCGGCGGCCTGGTTCAGGAACGACGTCGTGACGCGGAGGAAGGGTTCGCCCGCCCGCAGCTCCACCAGGGTCTCCACCGGCGTGGGCACGGTCCGCTCGGCGCGTACGTCGCGGTCGGGGGAGAGGGCGGCGGGCCAGGCATACACCCGGGTGATCCGCACCCGCGACCGCAGCGGGCCGTTCTCGACGAGTTCGACGGCGATCTCCGTCGGATCGGAGACGAGCAGATCGTGCGCCGGGGGGCCGTAGTTGTAGCTGTCGCCGCGGTCACCGCCGTCGACGAGGCGGCCGACCCCGCGCAGGACGGTGCCGTCCACCCCGGTCACCTCCAGGGTGCCGTCGGCGGCGACGGCGACCTCGACCAGCCCGTTCGACAGCGACGCGGCCGTGGCCGTCGCCGCGGCGAACGCCGTGCCCGGCGCGGCGGTCCGCGCGGCCGGGGCCACCGTGAAGCCGGCGAGCCCGCAGGCGGGGACGGTCACCGGCACCAGCGCGGTCGCCCGTGCCTCCTCCAGCGTCAGCACCCGCCACTCACCGGGGTGCGCGGCGGCCGCGGCGGCGACCTCGCGCCGCAGGATCAGCAGGTCGAACGGCCCGCTGGAGGGCACCTCGGCGAGGTGGAAGACGAGCGAACCGGCGGCGAGCTCGTAGTGGTCGATCTGCCGGCCGAACAGCTCCCGGCGGTGGATGCGGCGCAGCACGCGCTCGAGCTGCGAGGCGTCCATGCGCTCGTCGCTGAGCACGGTCGGCGCCTGGGCGACCAACTGCACGGGGTGCTCGGAGCCGTCGGCCGCGGTCGCGACCAGGACGGTCCCCTCGGGCGGCGCCATGACGTCGACCTCGACCAGCGCCGTGCGGGGTGCGGCCAGGGGGTTGGCGACCAGGTGGCCGTCGCTCGGCACGGCGGCCGCACGCTCGGACAGCGCCGCGTCGCGGACGGCGCGCGCGAGGTGCGCGGCCTCGGCGAGCCGCGCCTCCACCTGCTCGGCCGTCTCGTCCGTGCCGGAGCCGACCACCGAGTCATGGGCGCTCGACTCGATGATCTTGCGCCAGGCCAGCGAGAGGAACGGCGAGTCGTCGCGCGTCGACCACAGCGCGTTCATGCGCTCGGCGTGGTCGACGGTCCGCTCGGCGACGGCCATCCGGCGCTTCAGTCCGCGCCGCACCGACAGCACGCCCGGCAGGATGTTGCCGCGCACATGGCTGCGCAGTTCGCCGGTGACGACGGCCGGGACCTCGTCCCGCGCGTGTTTGCGGATGTACTCGTCGAGCGTCGCGACGGTGATGGCGCGGTCCTCGTCCGAGGCCTGCCGCAGCCACTGCGCCAGCAGCGGGTCCGGCGCGTTGTGGTCGGTTCCCGCCATCGCGAGCACCGGGTCGCCGCCCCACCGTCCGGCGGTCATCTGCGCGTACTCGTCGAGCGCGCGCCCGATCTGATCGGGGACCAGCAGGACGTCGAGGCCGTTGTCGTAGCCGTCGAAGAGGAACTCGGTGCGCACCTCGGAGCCGTCGGGGGCGCGCCAGCGGAAGGCGTGGCCCTCGACGGAACCGGGCACCCCGCGCCACAGCGCCGCGTGCTCGAGGCCGGCGCGCGCCAGGATCTGCGGCATCTGCGCGACGTGGCCGAACATGTCGGGCAGGTAGCCCACCTGCATCGAGCCGCCCAGTTCCGCCGCCGCCGCCCACCCCATCTGCAGGTTGCGGACGATGGTCTCGGCGGAGCAGAGGAACTCGTCGAGCAGGATCAGCCAGGGGCCGATCGCCAGCCTGCCCTCGGCGACCAGGGCCTTGACGCGCTCGCGGTTCTCCGGCCGCATCTCCAGGTAGTCCTCGACGGCGGCCATCTGCCCGTCGGCGGTGAAGCGGAAGTCCGGGTCCGCCTCCGCCGTCTCCAGCACGGTGTCGAGGGCGGTGACGAGCCGGTGCCGGAACACCTGGAAGGGCTCGTACCATTCCCTGTCCCAGTGGAAGTGGGGCACGAAGACGGCGGAACGGCGCATGGGAACGGGACCTTCTGTGCTGTGGGCGGCGGTGGGGAAGAGCGAGGGGAGAAGGGCGGAACTAGCGCAGCGAGCCGGCGGCCAGTCCGGTGCGCCAGAACCGCTGCAGGAGGACGAACACGACGATCACGGGCACGATGGAGACCAGTGAACCGGTGATCACCGACTCCTGCAGCAGCGGCGCGCGGGCGGTCTGCCCGTTCCACTGGTACAGCCCCAGCGTGATCGGGAAGAGCGACTCCTTCTGGAGCATCACCATCGGCAGGAAGAAGTTGTTCCAGACGGCGACGAACTGGAACAGGAAGATGGTCACCAAGGAGGGTGTCATCAGTTTGAACGCCACCGAGAAGAACGTCCGGAACTCCCCGGCCCCGTCCAGCCGCGCCGACTCCAGGATCTCCTGGGGGACGGCGGACGCGGCGAAGATCCGCGCCAGGTAGACCCCGAACGGGCTGACGATGCTGGGCAGGAACACCGCGAAGTAGGTGTTGACCAGCCCTGTTGCCGAGAACAGCAGGAACAGCGGCAGCGCGAGCGCGGTGGTGGGCACGAGGATCCCGCCGAGGATGACGGAGAAGAGGAACTCGCGGCCGCGGAAGCGGAACTTGGCGAGCGCGTAGCCGCACAGCGCCGAGATCAGGGTGCCGACGGCCGCGCCCAGCACCGCGTACAGCACGCTGTTGAGCGCCCAGCGCCCGAAGATGCCGTCGCTGCGGGTGAAGAGCGTGCCGAGGTTGTCGAACAGGTCGAAGTGCGAGAACGCCAGGCCGTTGGTGGAGGCCAGGTCCCCCTGCGGCTTGGTCGCCGCCACGACCAGGAAGTAGACGGGCAGCAGGAAGTAGACCGCCAGCAGGAGCATCAGGGCCGTCGCGGCGGTCCGGCTGATCCGGCTCTCACCGGCGGAGGACCGTCTGTTCGTGGTCAGGTCGTTCACAGCCCCGCCTTCCTCGAGGTCAGTCGCATGAACCCGAAGCTCAGGACGAAGGTGATGACGGCGATGACCACGGAGACCGCCGCCGCCTGCTGGTAGTTGTTCCCCGAGGCCACCGTGTACGCGAGCATGTTCGGGGTGAAGGTGCTCGAGATGTTCGAGGAGATCTGCCGCAGCACCGCCGGCTCGGCGTACAGCTGCAGGGTGCCGATGATGGAGAACACCGTGGTCAGGACGACCGACGGCGCGATGATCGGCACCTTGATCCGCCAGGCGACGGCCCAGTTGCTCGCGCCGTCCAGCTTGGCCGCCTCGTAGAGCTCCTGCGGGATCGACTGCAGCGCCGAGAACATGATCAGCATGTTGTAGCCGGTCCACAGCCACGTCGACACGTTCGCCGTCGACCACAGCACGGCGCCCGGACCGAGGAAGTCGGGCTGCAGGCCGATGCCCTTGAGCGCGTCGACGACCGGGCTGATCTGCGGCGAGTAGAGGTACGACCACATGATCGCGGCGATGACCCCCGGCACGGCGTACGGCATGAACGCCGTGATGCGGAAGAACGCCTTGAGCTTCAGCAGCGGGGTGTCGAGCAGCAGGGCCATGACGAGCGCCAGGAAGAGCATCACCGGCACCTGGACGACGCCGAACAGCCCGATGCGTCCGACGCTGGACCAGAACTCGGTGTTCTGGAAGACCTGCGTGTACTGCTCCAGGCCGCCGAAGGTGGTGTACGACGTGCCGTACTGGCCGCCGGTGCGGCGCACGACCAGCAGGCTCTGCCAGAGCGCGTAGCCGATCGGCACCAGGTAGAAGAGGACGAACGGCAGGAAGAACGGGGTCACGAACGCGGCGATGGTGCCCGCCCGGGGGCCGCCGCCGCTTCTGCGGCGACGGCTGCCCTCGGCGGTCGCCACCACGCGCGTCGCACGGGTCGCGAGATCGGTCATGCGGCGGTCACTTGCCCGCGGCGGCCGGGATCGCCTGGTCCTTCATGGACTTCAGCGCCGCGTCCTGGGCGGCTGTCAGCGCGGCGGCGACGGTTCCGTCACCGGCGGCCGCCTTGGCCATCGCGTCCTGGAGCGCGAGGTTCACCGTCTTCTGCGTCGGGCCCCAGGTGAAGCCGGTGTCGATGTTCCTGGACGACTCGGCGAAGACGTCGAAGATCTTCTGGTTGTTGTAGTAGGGCACGCCCTGGGCGAGCGCGGGGAGTGCCAGACCCGCGGTGGCCGCCGGGTACAGGCCGCCCAGCTTGTTCTCCAGTGCCAGGGCCTCCGGGTCGGTGTTCAGCCAGGTGTTGAACTTGACCGCCTCGTACGGGTGCTTGCCGCCCTTCATGAAGGCGACGGTCGAGCCGCCCCAGTCACCGGACGCGGCGCTCGAACCCCAGGTCGGCATCGGCACGATCGACCACTTGCCCGCCTGCTTGGGAAGATTGTCGCGGAACATGCTGTAGCCCCAGGCGGCGCCGACGTAGGTGGCGATCTGGTCCTTCTGGTACGCCGTGTACATCTGGGTCGAGCCGTGGGCGAGGTCGGTCCGCACCAGCTTGGCGTCGATCAGCTTCTGCCAGTACTCGGCGACCTGCCGGCTCTGCTCGGAGTCGACGGTCACATGCCACTTGTCGCCGGAGTAGGAGTACATCTCGGCGCTGTTCTGCCAGAGGAGCCCGTTGAACCACTCGGCGTTGTTCGGATCGAAGAACGTCATGCTGAGGTCCGGGTCCGCGTCGTGCAGCTTGCGCGCCTCGGCCGCGTACTCGTCCCAGGTCTTCGGGATCTCCAGGTGGTGCTTCTCGAAGATGTCGCTGCGCACGTACAGGGCCATCGGGCCGGTGTCCTGCGGGATGGCGAACACCCCCGTGCCGCCGAAGCTCGCCTGCGACCAGGTCCAGGGCACGAACGCGGACTTGGCGTCGGTGGCCCCCTCGCAGGCCGAGACGTCGGTGAAGGCGTCCTGGCTGCGGAGGTTGGGCAGTTCGTCGTAGCCGACCTGGGCGAGGTCCGGCGCCTTGCCCGCCTTGAGGGCGTTGCCGAGGGTGCCGTACTGGTCGTTGGAGATGTTCTTCGTCTCGACCTGGATGTCCGGGTTCTTCTTGTTCCACAGCGCGACGACTTCGTCCATGCCGGGAACGGTGTTCCAGTACTGGAGGGTGACTTTGCCCTTCGCGGGCGCGCAGGACTCCGCCGCTGCGCTGCTGTCCGAAGGAGCCGGCGATGAGCATCCGGCGAGTACGGCGATGCTGGCTGCCGCGGCGACGGCGGCGAGGCGGATGCGCGTGACTGTGCTGCTCATGGTTTCCGTTCCGGAGGACGGCCGGCGGGATCGCCGGCCGGGTCGACGTTGACACCTCTGGCGGGACGTGCTGGTGGAAAGGGGCGGGGCAGGGGCGACGGTGCCGGCGCGAGGACCGAACGCCGTCACACGGTGGGGCAGAACCGCTTGTCCCCGACCCGTGAGCGTTCACGTGAACGTTCACGTGAACGCTCACGGGTCGGTGGAAGTGCTCGGAAGTCTGCGCTCCGGCCCCTTCAAGTGTCAAGACTCCACGGCCCGTCGAGGGCCGGCAGTGGTCAGGCGGAGCCGTGCAGCCGCAGTTCGGCCCGGACGACGAGGTCGTCGGCGGGAAGCGGTTCCCTCCCGGTCAGCAGGCGCGCGACCTGGTCGATGGCGAGCGCCCCGAGGCGGCGCGTGTCCAGCGCGACGCTGGTGAGCGGGGGTTCGACGAGGGTGCCCAACTGCAGGCCGTCGAAGCCCACCACGGCGAGCTCGCCGGGGACGCTCCTGCCCAGCCGGCGCGCCTCGCGCAGGGCGCCGATCGCGATGATGTCGTTGAAGGTGAAGACCGCCGTGACCTCGGGATGCGCGCCGAGGAGCTTTCTGAGCGCGGACCCGCCGCCGTCCGCCGACTGCGCGGCCCCGACCACCCGGTTCGCCGCGATCCCGTGGGCTGCGGCGGCCGCCGCGAACCAGCCGCGCCGGACGCTCGGTTCGGCGCGGCCGTCGTGGTCGAGCATGCCGATGTGCCGGTGGCCCGCGGCGGCGAGGTGGGCGACCGCGGCGCGGACGCCGTCCTCCCCGTCGATGCGGATCGAGCTGAAGCGCGCCGTGTGGTGGTCGCGGCCGATGAGCACCACGGGCAGTCCGCGGGTGAAACGCTCCAGATCGTGCTCGGAGCAGCTGAAGTAGCCGACGACCGCGTCCACTTGGGAGGCGATCACCTGCAGGGTGGCGAACTCCTCCTCGGCCCGGTCCGCGGTGTCGTGGACGACGACGTGCCAGCCGCGAAGCCGGGCGGCCTCCAGCGCGGCGGCGGCGACCTCCGTGAAGAACGGGTTGAGCAGGTCCGGGATGACCAGGCCGATCGTGGTGGTGTCCTGCCGGACCAGACCGCGGGCGAAGCGGCTCGGCCGGTAGCCCAATTCACGGGCGGTGTCGAGGACCCGCTGCTTGGTCGCGCCGTCGATCTCGTCCTTGTCGTTGAGTGCCCGGGACACGGTCTGCCGGGACACACCGGCGGACCGGGCGACGTCATGGATCGTGACCCTCCGGGATTCCGTTCCCGACGACGACACCATCGCGCACCTCCCGATCGTCGCGGGTGCCGGCGCGCCCGCAGGGCCAGAGTATGCACGTCCGGGATGCGGCGGCGCGAGATCAGGTCGGCGTGCGGCAGCGCGCTCGAGAACCCCTGCGCACGCCCCTGACCTCGGGAAAGTCCGGGGTCACAGGGCGATGCCGCGCAGCGCCGCGCTGAGCGCCCGCAGGTCCAGGCCCGTCAGGTGGTCCAGGAAGTGACGGCGCAACGAGGCCAGGTGGGTCGGCCAGGCCTCCTCGAGGCGCGCAAGGCCCGCTTCGGTGAGGACGGCGTTCCACCCCCGGCCGTCGCGGGCGCACCTGACCCGCCGCACGAACCCCTGCCCCTCCAGCCGGCGCGTCACGCCGGTCATGCCGCTGAGCGACATCGCGCAGGCGGTGGCGAGATCGCTCATCCGCAGTCTCCGGTCCGGGGCCTCCGAGAGGTGCATCAGCGCCTGGTACTCGATGAGGGGCAGTTGCTGCTCGCGCGCCATGTCGGCGTCCAGCGCGCGCGGCAGGGCGTAGATGACGCGACTGAGCGAGCGCATCAGGTCCTCCTCGTCCGCACCGAGGGGACGGGGAGGCTCCGGGGTGGGTTCCGGGTGGGGGGTGGCATCCGACATGGCTGCCACTTTACTTGCTGTGCGAAGGATATATATTTGCTGCGCGAAGCAAGTAAGTCGTTCCGGACCGGCCGGTGCGGCGCACCTGCTCCTACCCATGACGATCCGCACGCCCATCCCCGAGAAGAGACGCACATGCCACAGCCGCTGACGAACCCGCAGTCCACCGCAGTCCGGCGCACGGGGTCCGGCCCCGGCGGCGGCAGGCATCGGGGCCGGCGCGCCGAGGGCGAGGCGTGCCAGCGGGGGAGCGGTACGGTCCTCGGGAGCGGCCGGCACCGCAAGGGCGACCGGGCCGCGCAGCCGCTTCCTGCCGTCGACGGCCAGGTCCCGTCCGCCTCCGAGGGCCCGGCCCTTTCCGCCGGCGGCGACGAGGCCGGTCCGGCCGCCTCCGAGGCCTGCTTCGAGCGCGATGTGCTCAGCCGGCTGGACGCCGTGTACCGGGCCGCGTCGAGCGTCACGGGCGACCCGGCCGAGTCGGAGCGGCTCGTCCTGGAGGTCTTCACCCGGGCCTACGCCGCGTTCCCGCGGCTTCTCGAGGGCGTCGACCACCAGGCCTGGCTCTACGACCTGTTGGCCGGCGCGTTCATCGGTCCGCACCCCGAGGTGTGCGTCCTGCCGCCGGAGTCCGGGGTCCCGCGGGCGGTGAGCGGGCCGGCGCTGGACGCGTTCGTGGGGCTGCCCGAGCCGGACGTCCGTGCCGCGCTCCTGGCGCTGCCGAAGGAGCAGCGGTTCGCCGTGTACCTCGCGGCGGTTGAAGGATATGCATGGCAGGAGATAGCGGACATCATGGACGTTTCACCCTCCATCGTGGCGTACTGGCTGCATGACGCACGCCTGAGGCTGTGGGCGACCGCCGGTCCGGGCGGGACCGTCCTCGAGGCGGAGCACGCGGAGCACGCGGAGAACGCTGAGTACGCCGAGTACCTGGACGACGTACTCGTCGGCGCCGGGCGGCCCGGGCCCGCATGACGCGCCGTCGAGTGCGGCGAGCGCACCGCGCGGCCGGTGGTTCCGCGCCCTGTCCGCACCGCGCGAGACGAGGGATGCGTCACATCGTCACCTCCTCGCCGCCGGGGACGCCGTGCCCGGCGGGCTCCTGCGCCCCCGGCGGAAATTTGTTCCGGCCATGGGGAATCCTTTGCGGTCCGCAACGGTTGACGCCAGCGCAGAAAGAAGATGATCACAGTGAACGAAGTAACCACCGCGACCACCGCGGAACCGTTGCAGCGCCTGGCCGCCCAGGGGGTCTCGGTCTGGCTCGACGACCTGTCGCGAAGACGCCTCGACTCCGGGGACCTCGCACGGCTCGTCGTATCGGGGCGTGTGGTGGGCGTCACCACCAATCCGTCCATCTTCCGCGCGGCCATCGGCTCGGGGGAGGACTACCGGGAGCAGCTCGCCGAACTGGCCGGCCGCGGCGTCACGGCCGACGAGGCCGTCCGCACGATGACCGCCGCGGACGTCCGCGCCGCGGCCGACATCCTCCGCCCGGTGTACGAGACGACCGGCGGCCGCGACGGGCGGGTGTCGATCGAGGTCGACCCGCGCCTGGCCCACCGCACCGAGGCCACCGTGGCCGAGGCCGTGCGGCTCGCCCGGCTGGTCGACCGCCCCAACGTGATGGTCAAGATCCCGGCGACCGTGGCGGGCCTGCCCGCCATCACCGAGGTCACCGGCCTCGGCATCAGCGTGAACGTCACGCTGATCTTCTCCCTGGACCGCTACCGCGAGGTCATGGAGGCCTACGCGGCCGGTCTCGAGAAGGCACGCGCGGCGGGGGTCGACCTGTCCACCGTGCACTCCGTCGCCTCCTTCTTCGTCTCCCGCGTCGACACGGAGGTCGACCGGCGGCTGACGGAGCTCGGCACGGACGAGGCGTCGGCCCTGAAGGGCCGGGCCGCGCTCGCCAACGCCCGGCTGGCGTACCAGGCGCAGCGCGAGTTCTTCGGCGGCGACCGCTGGGCCGGCCTGGCTGCGGCGGGAGCCCACCGGCAGCGGCCCCTGTGGGCGTCCACCGGTGTGAAGGACCCCGCCTACCGGGACACCCGCTACGTCGAGGAACTCGTCGCGCCCGGCACGGTCACCACCCTGCCCGAGGCGACCCTCGACGCCGTCGCCGACCACGGCCGTGTCGGCGGCGACACCGTCACCGGCCGGCACGACGGGGCCCGCGCCGACCTGAACGCCCTGGAACGGCTGGGCATCCGCTATGACGAGGTCGTCCGGCAGCTGGAGGACGAGGGCGTCGCGAAGTTCGAGGCGGCCTGGGACGAGTTGCTGCAGGCCGTCGAAACCGTACTGAACGGCAAGGGAGCCGACGCGCGATGAGCAAGGACACGACCGGACCCGGCACCCCGTGGTCCAATCCCCTGCGCGACCCGTCCGACCGGCGGCTGCCGCGTGTGGCGGGCCCGTCCGGGCTGGTGATCTTCGGTGTGACGGGGGACCTGTCACGCAAGAAGCTGATGCCGGCGGTGTACGACCTCGCCAACCGCGGCCTGCTGCCGCCGGGCTTCTCGCTCGTCGGCTTCGCCCGCCGCGACTGGGCGGACCAGGACTTCGCGCAGGTCGTGCACGACTCGGTGCGCGAGTACGCGCGTACACCGTTCCGTGAGGAGCTGTGGCAGCAGCTCGCCGAGGGCATGCGCTTTGTGCCCGGCGACTTCGACGACGACGTCGCTTTCAAACAACTGGCCGAAACAATAGGCGTGTTGGACTCCGCGCGGGGGACCAGCGGCAACTACGCCTTCTATCTCTCCGTGCCGCCGAAGTTCTTCCCCAAGGTGGTGCGGCAGCTGAAGGAGCACGGGCTCGCCGACGCCCCCGAGGGATCCTGGCGGCGGGCGGTCATCGAGAAGCCCTTCGGGCACGACCTGGCCAGCGCCCAGGAGCTCAACCAGGTCGTCCACGAGGTGTTCGCCCCTGAGCAGGTCTTCCGGATCGACCACTACCTGGGCAAGGAGACGGTCCAGAACATCCTGGCGCTGCGCTTCGCCAACACGATGTTCGAGCCGCTGTGGAACCGCTCCTACGTGGACCACGTGCAGATCACGATGGCCGAGGACATCGGCATCGGCGGCCGCGCGGGCTACTACGACGGCATCGGCGCCGCACGCGACGTCATCCAGAACCACCTGCTGCAACTCCTCGCGCTCACCGCGATGGAGGAGCCCGCCGCCTTCGACGCGGAGTCCCTCCTCACCGAGAAGCTGAACGTGCTGCGCGCGGTACGGCTCCCCGGCGACCTGGGCGCGCACACCGTGCGGGGCCAGTACGCGCACGGCTGGCAGGGCGGCCAGGAGGTGCTCGGCTACCTGGAGGAGGAGGGCATCGACCCCCGGTCCGGGACCGACACCTACGCCGCGATCAAGCTGGAGATCGACAATCGGCGCTGGGCGGGCGTCCCCTTCTACCTGCGGGCCGGCAAGCGCCTGGGCCGCCGCGTCACCGAGATCGCGGTCGTCTTCCAGCGCGCCCCGCACTCCCCGTTCGATTCGGACGCCACGCAGGAGCTCGGCCAGAACGCGATCGTCATCCGGGTCCAGCCCGACGAGGGCGTCACCGTGCGCTTCGGCTCGAAGGTGCCGGGCACCTCGATGGAGATACGCGACGTGACGATGGACTTCGCCTACGGCGAGTCCTTCACCGAGTCCAGCCCCGAGGCATACGAGCGGCTCATCCTCGACGTGCTGCTCGGCGACGCCAACCTCTTCCCCCGCCACCAGGAGGTCGAGGAGTCCTGGAAGATCCTCGACCCGATCGAGGAGTACTGGGGGACCCACGGAAAGCCGGCGCAGTACACCGCGGGCAGTTGGGGCCCCGCGGAAGCCGACGAGATGCTCGCACGAGACGGACGGAGCTGGCGCAGGCCATGAGGATCGACCTGACCGACACCACGGCAAGCCACATCAACAAGGCCCTGGTGCAGGGCCGCCGCGCCATCGGCTCCCCAGCCGTCGGCATGGTCCTGACCATGGTCATCGTGACCGACGAGGAGAACGCCCACGACGCCCTCAAGGCCGCCTCCGACGCCTCCCGCGAACACCCGTCGCGCACCCTGGTCGTCATCAGACGGCCGTCGCGCTCCACCCGGCGGCCCGTCTCCTCCCGCGTCGACGCCGAGGTCCGCGTCGGCTCGGACGCCGGATCCGGTGAGGCGGTGCTGCTCCGCCTGTTCGGCGACGTGGCCGAGCACGCAGACTCCGTGGTGCTGCCGCTGCTGCTGCCCGACGCCCCGGTCGTCGTCTGGTGGCCCGCGGACGCCCCCGACGTACCGGCGCGTGACCCGCTGGGCGCGCTCGCCCAGCGCCGCATCACCGACGCCTACGCCCTCGACCGTCCGTTGGAGCGGCTGGCGGACCGGGCCAGCGCCTACACGCCCGGCGACACCGACCTCGCGTGGACCCGGCTCACGCCGTGGCGCTCCATGCTCGCCGCCGCGCTGGACCAGGCCCGGGCCCGGGTCACCTCCGCGGTCGTGGAGAGCGAGGCCGACAACCCCAGCGCCGAACTCCTCGCCCGCTGGTTCGCCGACCGGCTGCGCGTGCCCGTCGAGCGGGTCGTGACCGACGGACCCGTCGTGACCGCGGTCCGGCTGCGCACCGCGGACGGCGACATCACCATCGACCGACCCGAGGGGGCCGTGGCCCGGCTGACCATCCCCGGACAGCCCACCCGCTTCCTCGCCCTGAAGGTGCGCAGCACCGCCGAACTCATCGCGGAGGAGCTGCGCCGCCTCGATCCCGACGAGGCCTACGCCGCCGCCCTGCGGGCCCAGGTCAGGGCGCCGCGCCCGAAGGCCGCGACGGCGAAGGGCACTGCGTCGAAGAGCGCCCCGGCGAAGGGCACTGCGTCCAAGGGCGCCCCGGCGAAGAGCACTGCGTCGAAGAGCGCCCCGGCGAAGAGCGCCCCGGCGAAGGGCACTGCGTCCAAGGGCGCCCCGGCGAAGGACGCCCCCGCCGGCAAGGCCGTCCCCGCGAAGGCCCCCACCGCCAAGACACGCTCCGCCGGGGCCCGCTCCGCGAAGGCCGCCCCCGTGCCGCCGCAGGGCGCCCACCAGCACGAGAACCAGGAGAAGAACGATGCCTGACACCACCCCCAAGCCGAATCGGCGCCCGCAGTGGACCGCCCTGGCGGAGCACCGCGCCGCCACCCGGCCGGGACCGCACCTGCGCGAGCTGTTCGCCGCGGACCCCGACCGCGCACGGCGCTACACGGTGGAGGTCGGCGACCTGCGCATCGACTACTCCAAGCACCTGGTCACGGAGGAGACCCTCGGTCTGCTGCGCGAACTGGCCGCCGCGACAGGCGTGTTCGAGCTGCGCGACGCGATGCTCCGCGGTGAGAAGATCAACGTGACCGAGCGCAGGGCCGTCCTCCACACCGCCCTGCGCGCGCCGCGGGACGCCGTCATCGAGGTGGACGGCGAGAACGTTGTGCCGCGGGTCCACGCCGTGCTCGACCAGATGTCCGCCTTCGCCGACCGGGTGCGTTCCGGGGAGTGGACCGGTCACACCGGCAAGCGGATCAGGAACGTCGTCAACATCGGCATCGGGGGCTCCGACCTCGGCCCCGCCATGGCCTACGAGGCGCTGCGGCCCTACACCGACCGCTCGCTGACGTTCCGCTTCGTCTCCAACGTCGACGGCGCGGACCTCCACGAGGCGCTGCAGGGCCTCGACCCCGCGGAGACGCTGTTCATCGTCGCGTCCAAGACCTTCACCACCATCGAGACCATCACCAACGCGACATCGGCGCGCAGTTGGCTGCTGGCCGGGCTCGGCGGGGACGAGAAGGCCGTCGCCCGGCACTTCGTCGCCCTGTCGACCAACACCGGCAAGGTCGAGGAGTTCGGCATCGACCCGGACAACATGTTCGAGTTCTGGGACTGGGTGGGCGGCCGTTACTCCTACGACTCGGCGATCGGCCTCTCCCTGATGATCGCCATCGGCCCGCGGCGGTTCCGCGAGATGCTCGACGGGTTCCGCACCGTCGACGAGCACTTCCGCACCGCGCCCGCCGAGTCCAACGCCCCGCTGATCCTCGGACTGCTCGGCGTATGGTACGGCACCTTCCTCGGCGCCCAGTCGCACGCCGTCCTGCCCTACTCCCACTACCTGTCCAAGTTCACCGCCTATCTGCAGCAGCTGGACATGGAGTCCAACGGCAAGTCCGTGGACCGCGAGGGACAGCCGGTGGAGTGGGAGACAGGCCCCGTCGTGTGGGGCACGCCCGGCACCAACGGGCAGCACGCCTACTACCAGCTGATCCACCAGGGCACCAAGCTCATCCCGGCGGACCTCATCGGCTTCGCCCGCCCGGCCGGCGAACTGTCCCCGGAACTCGCCGCCCAGCACGACCTGCTGATGGCCAACCTGTTCGCACAGGGTCAGGCACTCGCCTTCGGCAAGACGGCCGACGAGGTCCGCGCCGAGGGCGTGCCGGAGGAGCAGGTCCCGCACCGGACCTTCCGCGGCGACCACCCGACCACCACCATCCTGGCGACCGAGCTGACCCCCTCGGTCCTCGGCCAGCTGATCGCGCTCTACGAGCACAAGGTGTTCGTCCAGGGCGCCCTGTGGAACATCGACTCCTTCGACCAGTGGGGCGTCGAACTCGGCAAGGTCCTCGCCAAGCGCGTCGAGCCCGCCCTGACCGGTGACGCCGACGTCCCCGGCCTCGACCCCTCCACGGCGTCCCTGGTCGACGCGTACCGCACCCTGCGGGCCCACTGACCGTGAACCCGCGCGGCGGCACCGCCCGGCCCCCGGGCAGGCGCCGCCCACCGGCCACACCTGCGACACACACAAGGAGCACCTGACATGCAACTCGGACTCGTCGGCCTCGGCAAGATGGGCGGCAACATGCGCGAGCGGATACGCCGCGCCGGCCACACCGTCGTCGGCTACGACCGGGACCCCGCCCTGGCCGACGTCGGCAGCCTCACCGAACTGGTCGACAAGCTCGACGCGCCGCGTGTGGTGTGGGTGATGGTGCCGGCCGGCGCCGCCACCCAGTCCGTGGTCGACGAGCTCGGCGGCCTCCTCGAGCCGGGTGACATCGTCGTCGACGGCGGCAACTCCCGCTGGACGGACGACGAGAAGCACGCCCGGGAGCTGGCCGACAAGGGCATCGGCTTCGTCGATGCCGGCGTCTCCGGCGGCGTCTGGGGCCTGGAGAACGGCTACGCCCTCATGGTCGGCGGCGAGCCGGAGCACGTCGAGCGGGTGCAGCCGATCTTCGACGCCCTCAAGCCCGCCGGGGACTTCGGCTT